>CAZCLS010000011.1:0-8693 GCA_964499565.1 uncultured bacterium | reverse complement strand
TTCGGTGCTTCGGTGCTTCGGTGCTTCGGTGCTTCGGTGCTTCGGTGCTTCGGTGTTTCGGTGCTTCGGTGTTTCGGTGCTTCGGTGTTTCGGTGCTTCGGTGCTTCGGTGCTTCGGTGCTATCTACCTGAACCCTGAACCCTGAACCCTGAAAACTCTCCATCAACCATCATCCATTGTTCTAGTAAGACCCCGGTGCCCACGCCGTTGGCGGGACCGCCGGTGAATCAGATTGTCTTTCACAAGCTTGCATTCCGGTCGGATCCCCTTCAAGCATGATAAGGAGTGACTACCCCATGTGATGAGTGAAATACCAGCGGTTTCATTGAAACTCATTCACCCCCGGGATAAACCCGGGGGGGTCTTGTGTTGAACAAGCAAACACATCCGGCCTCATCCGTCGAAAGCCGGACAGGTCGAGACCGGCTACAAAAACAAGACTCCTTCAATTCCCGATTCCCGATTCCTGATTCCTGAACCCTGAACCCTGAACCCTCCCCATCAACCATCAACCATCAACCATTATCCATTATCCATTACTGCCGTCTGCGCCGGACGGCGCCCAGGCTCAATGCCATTGCCGCAAGGATGCCATATAGTCCCGGCTCGGGAAGCATGATTGCCGCGGTCAATCCACCTTCGATGTCAACATCACTTGAAAGAAACAATGTATCTCCAGCCACGATCAGATTGCAGCCTTCTCCATAGCCATACGGCAATTGAACCTGGGACCAGATGCCATCCCCGATATCATACACCCAGGCATCCTCAGTAAACTGCCCGCCGACACCATCGCCGGAAAGGCCGGCTCCCGCGCCACCGCGCAGAATCCACAGTTCTTCTCGCCCATAAAACGAAAGAGACGCTGGCACGTACGCTATCGAGCATCCTCTTCCGACTTTAAAGGGAGCTGTTGCTACTGAGACAATACTTTCGGCCGTTGCCGTGCCGTCCGCCGGCATGCGGTACAAAACACCTTCACCGGACGGATTCTTGCCTTTTATAATATATATGTAAGTGTCATTCCTGCAGGTAGTGAAGGAGTGATGGGCTCCATATCCCAGGTCGCGCCGCCATTCACTGCTGCCGGGGAACAGGCCGCTCTTTTCAAAAAACTGGGATCCTTTCCATCCGCCATACACATTGCCCGCGTCATCTACTATTGCTGCAGAATTTCCTGCAACCGTGGCAGGCGGATCGGCTCCGATCTGCCAGGAGTTTCCGGAAATACTATAGCGGATTATCGAGCGCCATACTCCCGGGTTTGTAGACGGCTGGGCAAACATATACAAATACCCGTCATGGAATCCCATGCCATCGCCGGTTTCATTATCACTGTTAAGCACCGGCAGTGGGGTGAGCGTTTCCCAGTCATTACTTGACACGGCGGTTATTGGCAGGCGGTACAGTTCAGAACCTGAACGGCATTGAGAAAAATAAACATACGAACCGTCGGTACCGAGAGAGGTCTGGTATCCCAGGATCATTTCCTGTTCCGCGGGCGGCAGACCGATCGGCTGAAGCTGCAGCGTATAAAACCGGGTAAGATTAAGCGTTGTACTGCTTTGATCCGTTTGATGTACCAGGTTGGTTCCATACACCGAAATCGCGTTTATCCCGGTGACCAGAGGAATGCCTGGAATAGACCACGAGGCAGCCGCCGCGAGTGTACCGCCGGCATGCGCGGTTTCATTCGTCCACCACATCGTGCCGACAACATTGTTATTGGCCGATCCGGCCAGAGTGTATGACATCGCCGGCAAATGAATTTGCCGGTCGCCATTGGCAATCGTGATGGCCGGCACGCCATATCCCGGGTCGTCATAGGTTATCGTATACCGGGCGATATCGCCCAATCCGGCCGCGTTGGTGATACTGGCATAGACGACATTGGGGCCGGGTTTGAGAGGAACGCGGATATGCCAGGGAGACGGTGTATTGGTTTGTCCGCTGTAGCCGGCATCGGTCCACCAGTGCACCATACCCGCGCTGCCCAAGTCATGCGTGCCTTCCAGAATGGTTGCATTAGAGGTAACGGTTGCTATAACGGAGGTGAACTCGATATCCGGATGACTCACCGAGCTATTCATCAAATCCAGGCGTCTCAATACCCGGTCGCCAGAGGTTGTACCATCGAGCATAAACAAGAACCGGCCTGAGCGGCCGACCTGGCCGCGATAATCACTTTGCTCTTCAGGCCACAGGTTCGGATCTCCGGTACTGAACAGGTCAAGCGCCCCATCTCCCGGATTGTCACAGTCAAACGCATACATGCGCAGGTCGCCTAACCCGGCAAAGAAACTGACAATAATTAGATTTTTACGGAGATGGTTGTATGCCGGTTCGACTACCGTAAGGGACATGGGACGGAACTGGGGATCGGCATTCCAGGTGCCCGGGTCCCCCATGTCTGCATACGTAATAAACGGCGCCGCATTGGCAATATTGGCCCAGTCGCCCGTTATATTTTCAGCGCGCCAGATACCGTCATTGGCAATCGTATCGCTGGGATTCTCGAAAAAGTAGGCATCCCCGTTAAAAATCACACAACGGGCTCCGGGCGTGGTCGCGCCGGTCATCTCTTTGGCCTGCAGAGTATTCACGGAACGCGGGCTGTCCGATACCCGGCGAATCTGGCCGTCATAGTAATCTTCGGGATCAGACGGACTTTCCGGCTGGAAGCCGCCGTCGGCTACGAGGCAGACGTACTCGGACGGGCTGGTCCATTCAAGAAATCCGCCCATTTTAACCGAACTCTGCGGCCACCAGTTATTAGGGTAAAAAGTAACCGGCCGGGTCTGGTTGACGCCATTTCCGCTGACACGCTTACCGGCACTGTTAGTCACGTAGAATGTATAATGACTCCAGGCATTCGCTTCCCAGCCGGGCAGACCGGGAGTAAAGACACACATGCTGAATGTATTGGTGTACTTGACCATCGCCATAAACTGTTCACCTTCTTCATTGGCCGGAAACTGCAGAACGGGCTGCCAGAAGGCGGGCATTTTTTCAGGGCGGACATTGGCCGGTACGCGCCATACGCATTGGGAACTGCTGCCGCCCTGGTTGCGGTAAAAGCGCACATACAGGTACCCGTCTTCATTCGGATCGCAATTACTGACAAAATCAGTATGATGATGCCATTCGAGCGATGAATCCTGGGTTGCAACCTGGGTGATATTGGTCCAGGGAGCCGCGGCAAACAGGCATGACGAAATAAACATACTCAAGCAAGCTGGTACAATACGCATAGTGTTAACTCCTGTTATTAATTTATACTATTATTACTTTATAATATCTTAAGAATGTATTTTTGTCAAGTAGGTTCTGTTTATAAAAACATACTCCCCGGAGCGGGTATCACCTCCCCGGGGAGTAATCTTCATTCGTGCAGGTTCTTTGCGTGCGCACCAGATTATAAATCCGCGCTTACAGTCATTCGGCTACTTCTTTTCCGTTTCAGAGGTTTTCTGCTCTACAAGATTGGCAACGCTGTAGCAGCGCCAGTTGTCCAGGCTGCCGGTTTTGTAACGGCAGAGCCAGAGCCGCCCGTTGGCGCTGTCATAAAATGTCAGATCTCCGCCTTCGGTTTCTCCCAGATCGACTTTATACCGGCCATGAACCAGATAATCGTCGAATTCAGTTAGCGGGCTTATCAATGGATTTTTCTGGTCTTTTCCGAATTCTTCAAAAATTTTATTCAAGTCGTAAATCCGCCCGCCGCTCAGACCGCGCTGATCGCGTTTGGCCACGTATACAACACCTTTGGCGCTGTCAAGCACAACCTTGGTCATGCGATCCAACTGGCCGACTACAAAGCGCGGGTCATACTGGTAAATGGTTTTACCAAGCTGGCCATCGGCGGCTATCAATACCAATGGTAACACAATAAGTGTCACAATTACAAGAAATTTTTTCATCGTTCATCTCCGTAAATCTGGTTATTTTTTACACAGCAGCTTTTTTATACTTGATCTTGAAAAATATAGCGTACAGCACCGGCACTACGATCAGTGTCAGGAACGACGCGAAGGTCAGTCCGAACATGATGGTCACCGCCATCGCGACAAAAAACGCGTCCAGCAGCAAGGGCATCATCCCCAGCACAGTTGTGCCGGCCGCCATAAGCACCGGCCGCATGCGGCTGACGCACGCGTCCATCACAGCTTGAAATGGTTCCATGCCTTCCCTTATATTCATGTCAATCTGGTCAATCAGCACGATTGAATTCTTGATCAACATTCCTGTCAAACTGAGAAAACCAAGCATCGCCATAAAACCGAATGGCTGATTCGTCAAGAGCAGGCCCAGCGTCACCCCGATGAGCGCCAGTGGTACCGTCAACCAGATTATCAATGGCTGGCGCACAGCGTTAAACAGGAATATCACTATCATGATCATCGCAATCAAAAAAGCCGGTATGTTCGATGCCAGGGCGCCTTTGGCGCGGCTCGAATCTTCATACTCCCCGCCCCGGACGATCGTGTACCCGGCCGGGATCTCCAGCGCCGTAATCTTCGGCCAGATACGTTCCAGCAGAACGCTGGCCACGCCGGTTTTCTGGTCGCAGTGGACTGTTATCGTTTTTTTGCGGTCGCGCCGCCATATCTGTGAATCATTAAATACCGTTTCGAATCGCGGAGCGATCTGGCTGGCCGGCATAAATTTCCGAGCGATCGGGCTCCAGACTTGAGTATCTCTCAGATATTTAACATCGTCCCGCTCGGTTTTCGGCGCGCGCAATTTTATCGGCAGCAGCAAATCCCGCTCGCGATAGTGACTGACATTTTTTCCGTCATACGCGATCTGCATCACTTCAGCAAGATTGGGGCGCGTAATGCCTGTGCGGCGTGCCTGGACTTCTGAATATTCCGGGCGGATGACTTTTATCATTTCACGCCAGTTCTGCCTGACCCCTTTGGCATTCGGTTCGTTCTGCATTATGTGCATTACGCTGCCGGCTAATTCCCGCAGTTTTGTCTTGTCTGGTCCGGATATCCGGATCTGTATTTTTCCGCCTTCCCCGGGACCGAGCAGGAATTGTTTGACATTTGCCAATTCATCCGGATAATTCGAATCCAGATATTCCTGGATCTGAGGGTCCAGCTGCTTGATTGCTTTATAATCGGATACCGAAATTATAAACTGGGCGTACGCCGGATTGGGACGTTCGGGGGCATATGTCAGTAAAAACCGCGGCGCGCCACCCCCGATTACCGTTGTTACGTCAGTAACGTTTGTCAATCCCTGCAGATATTTTTCAACATTCAGGCATAACGCTTCCGTATCTTTTATATGGGTACCTTCCGGAAGCCAGAAATCAACCATGAACTGAGGGCGCGTTGAATCGGGGAAAAACGAATTGTCGACATACTTGAAACCGTATACCGCCGAACCGAGTAAAACTAAAACGACAGTTATTGTAACCCAGCGCCGGTGCTGGCACACTCCTAAGAACCGCCGGTACAACCGGAACATCGGTTTGTCGTATGGATCCGCTTTATCAGGCGCGCCGGCCGGTTTTCCTTTAAGGAACCAGACACATAACAGCGGTGTCAGCGTCATGGCTGTTATCCAGCTCATCAGCAGTGATATGCACAGTACCTGGAAAAGCGACCGGCAATACTCTCCGGTTGAATCCTGGGACAGGCCAATCGCGCCGAAGGCTAAAACTGCTATCAGCGTCGCTCCAAACAATGGCCACATATTCTGGGCGCCAACTTCGCCGGCAGCTTTAACCCGGTCTTCGCCCTTTTCGATTTTTATCAGCATGCCTTCCGTAATGACGATCGCGTTATCCACCAGCATGCCTAACGCGATTATCAAGGCTCCCAGCGATATGCGCTCCAACATAACGCCCCAGAGTTTCATGAAGAAAAAACTGCTCACTATCGTAACGACCAGGATAAAGCCGATTAATATTCCACTGCGCAATCCCATGAAGGCCATCAGAACGACAATAACAATAATTACCGCTTCAACCAGGTTTAAAATAAATCCATCAATTGACTTGATTACCGCGTCAGACTGGAGCGCGACAATACCGAATTCAATCCCGACGGGAATCTGGCTTCGCAGCTCGTTAAATCGTTTCTTCAGCGCTTCCCCCATTTCAACAACATTGCCGCCCGCGGCGGTTGACAACGCCAGGCCTATCGCCGGCGCTCCGTTAAAACGCAGGATTTTGTCCTGAGGCTCAACATAGCCGCGCCGGACGTCAGCCACATCTTTCAAATAGATCAACCGGTCGCTCGATTCGCGGGTAATAATCAAATTGCCGATATCCTCTACCGAGGCGAATTCACCGCTGGGGCGGATTGGAATATATTCATCACTGACTTTAAAGTGACCGGCATCTGATACCAGGTTCTGGTTCTGCAGGGTTGCCATAATGTCATTCGGAGCAATCCCCAGCGCCGCCATCTTCTCTCGTGATATTTCTACGTACACCGCTTCGGTTTTGTCTCCAAACAGTTCGATGCGTTTGACATCTTTAACCAGCAGCAGTTCGCGCTGCAGAAACTTGGCTAATTCCTTTAACTCCGCAAAAGAATAATCCTCCGGCTTGCTGCTGAGCGTAACAAATGCTCCGTATACGTCACCGAAATCATCATTCACCAGCGACGGGCCCGCTCCGGGCGGGAGTTTGCTTTGCGCGTCATTCACCTTGCGTCTCAGTTCATCCCATACCTGCGGCAGGCTATTTTTATCGTATTTATTCTTTATCTCCGCCGTGACGATCGAACCGCCCCATACAGACATCGAACTCTTGACGCGTTCAAGCTGCCCGAGCTGCTGGATGGCTTTCTCAATCACCTCGGTCACTTCCTCTTCTACTTCCGATGGGGTCGCGCCGGGATACGGTGTAAATATCTGCGCTTCCTTGATCGTGAATTCAGGGTCTTCCAACCGGCCCAAGCTCAAATATGATTGTATTCCCGCGATCAGCAGCACTATCGTAACGGCAATCGTTATCGTCTTTTTTTGGATGGCTGTTTCAGCAATATTCATGGCAGGTCATTTCCATTCGGCAACAGTGAACTGACGTACTTTCATACCGTCCCGCAAATCCTGGACTCCCGAAACGACTATGGAATCGTCCGGCTGCAATCCCGTTAAAACGGCAATCGATCCTCCCGTCATCGCTCCGACGGTTACTTTTTTGCGACTTACCCGCATATCAGCCGGATTGACAATCCACACATAACTGTTTCCATCCGCTCCGGGCACCACCGCGCCAACCGGCACGAAGACCAGGGTACCCCCTTTAACCGGATCAGCCATCGGTATTTTAACCGTGGCACTCATGCCCGGCAGAATGTTTACATCCTTCGGCGCATTCATCTTAAATGTTATCCTGAACGTCTGAGTATCAGGATCGGCCTGGGTCGAAAATTCCTTGACCTTCACCGGAAACTCCCGGTTTCCCGTCGCGTCAAACACAGCCACAGCTTTGCTTGCGGCATTGCTGCCGGCATTCACGATGTTCTGTTCAGGTATATCGACCACAATTTCTATTACGTTCAGATTCTGCAGACTCGCGATTTGCTGTTTAGCCTGTATATTCTGGAAATTGTCGATATAGCGTTTGGCCACCCGTCCCTGAAACGGCGCGGTTAAGACTGAATCCTCCAGCGCTTTTCGAGCGGTTTTTACTCTCTCCTGGGAGACTTCATAATTACGCTGCGATTTTAGAAATTCATTCTTGGAGATAATATCTTTTTCAAATAGTTCCTTTGAACTGTCGTAATCCGCCTTGACCTGGTTTAAGCTCGCGACTGCCGCCGCTAGTACTGCCTCGAAATCACGCGGGTCTAATCGCGCGATTACTTGTTTGTTGGTTACTTCCTCCCCTTCCTTTACCGGCAGTTCTATTACCCGCCCGGCTACTTCAAACGCCAGTTCCGCTCGCTCTAACGCCCTGACTTTACCCGGAAAATAGCTGTAGAGCATATCTTTGTCTTCTCCGACTTTCATGATTTTGGCCGGCTTGACTACTTCGGGCTGCTCCTCCGGTTTGCGCGCGCAGGAGCTGATTCCCGCCAATAACAATATAGCGCAGGTTACATGTGCTATTTTAGTTTTGATATTCATGGGGATTCCAGGGTGAGTCATATGCGTGCTTTTCACATTTTGCCGATGCATGTTTATCTCCATTATTTTCACGGTAACATTTCGTACGCTGCCATGCCTTGTCCATGTTTAGAATAATGGTACTCTAATATCGGTTTTTTGTCAACCGCTTGTTCTGGAAGGCTTTTATCATTTTTTACCCGTCTTCCTTTCAATCGCCCCTGTCCAGCCGAAATGAGGTTTGAACGAAAACGTGCTCTCCGGATTCAGTGTGCGTATCATTCCCTGCCACTCTGCATCATTTCCCGTTACACGGATGTCTTCCGCTTTGAATTGCACTAAGGGCATTTCCCGGGAGCTGAACGCTCCCGTGATGCAGCGCAGCTTTGTATAGTCAAATCCCATCAGCCAGGCGCATACCGTGTCGGCCGCGATCGGGTTCATTCCGCCTACCAGCACCCCGCACGCTTTGGCATCAGGCGCTAACGGTCCGTCGCCTTCGCCGGCTATAATGCCGTCTACTATCGTAAGATACCGGCGTGAGTTTCCCGCGCTCAGCACGCCATCCTTCCAATAGAAAAAACATTTGTTCAGATCGGTCGCCATGCGCCAAGTCGTGT
>CAZCLS010000010.1:9231-21473 GCA_964499565.1 uncultured bacterium | reverse complement strand
ATATTGCGCAGAGCAACGGTATCGCACACAGGGGTAAAGCGACTGACATAGATAAGATGAACCAGGTGCATAACGGGGTTCCCGGGAATGGGATTAGGGGGTACAACGGTCGGCAGCGTATCGTTCATTGAATAATCACAAGTTTTTCCGGTGGCGGTGCGCAGCGGGTGAACAATTCACCATCATCCTATGCGCAGGCGGTACCGGGTTACAAAGGGGCATCGCTGGTATAGCGGTACCACATAACCATTATATCATTACCTTGAATGTAAAGCAATAGCGGACACCCCGCGGGAGAGCCGCGGGGTGTTTGAAAAAGATTTATTCCATTTCTTCGAAGAAATGTTCGATATAGCGGCTGCGCAGGGGCTGGCGCAGTTTTTTGAGGGCTTTTGATTCGATCTGGCGCACGCGTTCGCGGGTGACATTAAAGACCTTACCGACTTCTTCGAGGGTTTTGGGCGGGCCGTATTTAATGCCGAAGCGCAGCATAATGACTTTCTTTTCACGTTCGCTGAGAGTATCGAGCACCATCATAATCTGGTCGCGCAGCAAAGCGCTGTTAGCGGACGAGACGGGATTTTCGGCGCTTTTATCTTCAATAAAGTCACCGAAGGTACTGTCATTACCATCGCCGACGGGAGTTTGCAGAGAAATCGGCTGCTGGGCGATTTTGAGGATCCCCTGAATTTTATGGACAGGAGATTCAATGTCCTGGGCGATGTCTTCCGGGGTTGGTTCCATACCGGTTTTCTGCACCAGGCGTTTGGACGAGCGGCGCAGTTTATTGATAGTTTCAATCATATGCACGGGAATTCTGATAGTGCGGGCATGATCGGCGATAGCGCGGGTAATGGACTGGCGGATCCACCAGGTAGCATAGGTAGAGAATTTGAAGCCGCGTTTATACTCAAATTTATCGACAGCTTTCATGAGGCCGGAATTACCTTCCTGGATCAAGTCGAGAAAATCCATGCCATGATTGATATATTTTTTAGCGATACTAACGACGAGGCGCAGATTCGCCTCGACCATTTTGCTCTTTTCATGTTTAGAGACTTCGAACCAGCCTTTAAGGTTACGGACCGTGCGGTCGATATCGCGGGCGGGCATCCGGCACAAGCGTTCATGGTTCTGGATTTTGGCGGTTTCCTGCCGGACACGTTTACTGATACCCTGGCGACCGGAGGCTTTCAGATCATCGATGACCTTTTGACTGTCGCGGATATCGATATTAATAATAAGGATAGCCTGAGCGAAATCCTCGATGACGGACTGTTTGAAATGAAGATTTTTGAGCATTTCGACCAGCTGGACATGCTTATCGTTAATTTCCTTATCGAGCCGTGTTTTTTCACGGGCCTTGAGTTTACCGCGCTGCAATTTGATATAGAGCTGGCGCAGCTGGCGGTCAAGGTCGCGAATCTGGCGCCGGAGGGGTTTCATATACTGGATATAATGGTCGCGGCTCAGCATTTTTTTGCGTGTGTCTTCGGAAACGATATGGTCGAAGCGTTCGGTCGCTTCGAGCAGGCTTTCGCACAGCAGGAGGGCTTCCTTGGCGATATTACCGAACCGGAAAACATATTGACGGATATAGCGTTCAGCTTTTTCAATTTGTTTGGAAATATCGACTTCCTGAACCCTGGTCAGGAGGGGAACGCGGCCCATCTGCTTGAGATAAATTTTGACCGGATCATCGACATAATCGCTCATCTGGAGTTGTTTCAATTCTTCGTCAAGGACGTCTTCTCCGATCTCCTCTTCACTGTCGATATCGGACTCAGAGGAATCTGATTCGTCTCGAATTTCAATATTTTTCTGTTGCAGGCCGTGCTGGACGGCCATTTGAAACAGTTCGAGATCGTCAACCGGAATATCGTCCGGCAGGAGGTCGTTAAATTCATCCCAGGTAAGATAGCCTTTACCCTTACCGAGTTTCAAGCCATCTTTAATGATTTTATTTATCAGTCTTTGTTGATTACGTTCACTCATGACAGGTAGTCCATCACGTGGTTAGGCGGTATCCCGATCGCGGGCGGTGCGCAAGGTATCTATATAACGTTCAATAATCGCCGTAGCTTTTTCGAAAGCGCGGGCGCGGTGAGAAATACGATTTTTAACATCATGGGGCAGCTGGGCGAATGTTTTGCCATAATCCTGTTTAACAAACAAAGGATCATAGCCGAAGCCGTTGTTACCGGCGGCTTTTTCGGCGATCAACCCGTGGGTATAGCCTTCAAAGAGGCCCAGAACATCGCCGGGCAAAGCGACAGCGATAACGCAAGCGAAACGGGCCGTTCGTCGGTCGCCGTGGACATTTTTGAGCGCGGAGAGCAGCTTGCGCATGTTTTCATCATCGGTAGCGTTCGGACCGGCATAGCGGGCGGAGAAGATGCCGGGAGCGCCGTTCAAAGCATCGACTTCGAGGCCTGAATCATCGGCGATGCAGAGCAGGCCGGTATGTTCGGCGGCCAGCAGGGCTTTTTTACGCGCGTTTTCAAGGAACGTCCGACCGTCTTCCACGGTCGGTTTAATGCTGGGGAACTCGTTCAAGCCCACCAGGGAGATTTCACCGGCACTGGGGATAAATTCATTAAACAGGAATTTAAACTCCTGTATTTTGCCAAGATTTTTGGTAGCAATACAAATGGTCATGGTTTTGATTCCTGGTCTTCCTGTTTTTGTAATCGGGCCCGGATAATCCGGGCGCGTTCCACGTCGCGCTCTTCAGAGGATAGGTCTTTACCGCACCGTTTTTGCAGATGGGCAGGTTGAATATCGAGCAGGAGTTCACTGATAGTACTGCGGTCGACCGTGCTGAAGGCGTTAAGGTCGATGCCCATCAAGAGTGTAGAGAGCAGATCGGTGGCCTCATCACTTTTTAAAATTTCGGCATATTTCAGCGTGCCGTAAGCCCGGCCGACAGCATTGCGGGCTTTGTGAGGAGCGGCGCTGAGAAACGATTGACGCAGTTTGCGCTCATGGTCGATAATACTTGAGACGACATGATGGAGCTGATGCACAATTTCCTGTTCACTGCGGCCCAGGGTGATCTGATTTGAGAGCTGGAAAAAATTCCCGCGGGCGGCGCTATGCTCGCCATACATGCCGCGGACAGCGATACCGATTTTACCGACGGCAGACATAACGCTGCCGATTTTATGTTCATGAACGAGGGCGGGCAAGTGCAGCATAATGGAAGCGCGCATGCCGGTACCGACATTGGTAGGGCAGACTGTCAGGTAGCCATAGCGGGTGCTGTAGGCGTACGGAAGCATCTGTTCGAGTTCGGTATCGAGTTGATCGATGACCGTCCAGGCCTCATTAAGCTGCATACCGGGACTGAGCACCTGCAGGCGCAGATGGTCTTCTTCATTAATCATCAGAGAGCAGGTTTCATCGCGGCTGATCAGGACGGCGGCGGGCTGATCGCTGCTGATGAATTCGGGGCTGACCAGGTGGCGTTCGACGAGCAGCTGGCGTTCGACGCTGCTGAGTTCCTCGAGCAGGTAGGAGTCGGCGTTGTGCAGAAAGGGCGTAGTATCAGCGGCGGCGAAGACGCGATCGATAATAGTCCGGAGCTGCTCGGAGGAACAGCGCTGGGGGAAAGGCAGATCAGCCAGGTTGCGGGCCAGGCGGATGCGAGAGCTGACCGCAATGGAGGCATCCGGATCGGAAGGCAAAACGAGCCAGAGCGGTTTATGATGGAGCATATGTTCAAGCATCGCGGTGTGAGTCCAGGGCTTCTTTAAGTTTACGGAGTTCGTCACGCAGGACGACGCAGTCCTCATAGCGTTCTTCTCTGATGGCCGCCTGGAGGTTTTTTTCACGTTCTTCGATGCGGCGATTAACATCATCGAAGCGGATACATTTCCGGGGCATTTTACCAACATGGCAGGGAGATTTCTGAACATTAGTCAAAATATCATTGAGAATGCTTTCAAATGTTTCGTAGCATTGGGCACACCCCATGCGGCCCTGGTTCATAAGTTCCTGAATCTGCAGGTTGCAGCCGGGGCACTGCAGGGAAGCATCCGTGGCGGCATTCGGCAGAGAAGAGATTTTTTCGAGACCTTTGCTCAAGGCGGAAAAGACGTCACTGAAAGAGAATGGCAGACCGGCGTCAATCCCTTTGGTTTTGGCGCAGTCTTCACAAATATGAATTTTTTTCACTTGACCGTTAATGACTTCGGTATAGTGAATCGTGGCGTTATTTTTGTCACAATATTGACAAAGCATAATCAATCCGTGCCGGTACGAAGTTAAAGTTATCCGCGTTCAGGAGTAAACCGGGGTACCGGAAGACTGAACGTGGGAGTGAAACAGTGAGATAACGTCGCGGGTAATCGAGCCGGGCTTGCCGCTGCCGATCGGGCGGCCGTCAATGACGGTCACGGGAATAACTTCGGCGGCGGTACCGGTCAGGAAACATTCATCGGCGCAGAACAGGTCATGGCGGGAGATGACGCGCTGCTTGACGTTGTAGCCTTTTTGGGTTGCCAGCCGCATGACGCAGTTACGGGTAATACCTTCCAGGGCACCCATATAGGCGGGAGGAGTAACGATCGTAGCATCTTTCACGATAAAGATATTATCCCCGGTACATTCGGCCACAAAGCCGTATTTGTTCAGCATGATCGCCTCTTCGAAGCCGGCGTTCAGGGCTTCGATTTTGGCCAGAATATTATTAAGGTAATTGAGAGATTTCACGCGCGGCGAAACAGCTTCGGACATATTGCGCTGAGTTGGCACGGTAATGATGGCCATGCCGTTTTTATACAATTCCGGGGAATACAAGGCGATGGTATCGACGATAATGAAGTAAGAGGGCTTGGGACATTTGAAGGGATTCAAGCCCAGGGTGCCCGCGCCGCGGGTTACAACGAGGCGGATATAGCCGTCGCGCAAATCGTTAGCCCGGATAGCATCAAGTATTTCAGTTTCCAACTGCTGCAGGGAGCAGGGCAGGGGCAGGAGGATATATTTAGCGGACTCCTCCAGCCGCCGCAAGTGTTCATCCAGGGCGAAAACACGGCCGTTATACAGCCGGATACCTTCAAAAACGCCGTCGCCGTACAAGACCCCGTGATCAAACACAGAAATTTTGGCTTCATCCCCGGGAACCAGGGAACCGTTAACATTAACTTTCATATGAGAATGTGAGTAATCATGTTATAACCGCAGGTATTACATAACCGGTTCGTTGACCTGCAGATGAATCAGTTGACCGTCCTTGAGTGTAAGTTGAACCTGACCCCGCTGAGCCAGGGAGCTGTTATGAGTAACCATCATCAGAGTAAAGGCATACTGTTTCTGGAGCATAAGCAGCATCTCAATAATATTTTCACTGGTAGCGCTGTCGAGGTTACCCGTGGGTTCATCGGCGAACAGGACCCGGGGTTTGTTAATCAGAGCCCTGGCTATAGCGATGCGTTGTTGTTCTCCGCCGGAAAGCTGCGACGGGAAATGGTGCATACGCCCGGACAGGCCGACAGCCGAAATAAGGTCGCGGGCATAGGCGCGGGTAGAATCGAGCCGGTCACGTTTGACGAAGGCGGGCAGAAGCACATTTTCGAGCGCGTCCAGTTCGGGCATAAGGTGATAGAACTGGAAGACGAAGCCGAAATCGAGATTACGGATAGCGGCCCGGCTGCGGTCGGAGATGTCATACAGGTTGCGGCCCATGTAAGATACTGAACCGGCGGTCGGCCGGTCCAGGGCTCCTAAGATATGGAGCAGAGTGCTTTTACCAGCGCCGGAGGAACCTTCCACGGTAACAATGGAACCGGGCAAAAGCGAGATATTGACATCATCGAGGACCCGCAGGGTAAGCGGGCCGCTTTTATACTCTTTCACGAGTCCAAATGCTTCAAGAATCGGCTGTTCCATCAAAGCTCGTTCAACGTTACGGTTCCATCAAATACGTTTGTTGCCGGCCCGGTCATCCACACCGGCTGACCGTCGCCGTCCCAGTCTATAGACAACTCGCCGCCGTCCAGGACAACCGTCACGGATGAATCGAGCTTACCTGCCATACAACCGGCAACAACTGTGCCACAGGCACCGGTACCGCAGGCCAGAGTAATACCCGAGCCGCGTTCCCAGACACGCATTCTGATTTGGGACCGGGAAGATACCTGGGCGAACTCGACATTCGTGCGCAGGGGGAAGATCGGATGCGTTTCAAGCAGCGGGCCAATCTCGCGCAGGGGGACGGCATCGATGTCATCGACAAAAAAGACGGCATGGGGATTGCCCATTGAGACGCAGCACATGGGCGGCAGAGAATAAGGACTGGAGACCAGGGGCGGAGGTGCGTTGATAACATATCCTTCGAACCCCTTTACCGGCACAGAGACGGCATCAAGAACGGGCACGCCCATATTAACGCGAACAAGGCCGTCCAGGACAGTAGGTTTGATAAGGCCGGCCAAAGTATCGATCACCTGTTCGTCTTTAGCGACAATGCCATGCTGTTTCAAATACAGAGCGCAACAGCGGATGCCGTTGCCGCACATTTCGACTTCACTGCCGTCGGCATTAAAGATCGCCATGCGCGCGTCAGCGTTTTTGGAAGGATACAGCACCAGTAATTGGTCACCGCCGACACCGAAATGACGATCGAGGAGGAACGCGGCCTGAGCCGGAGCGGGCTGCCAATCCCGCAGAGTAGTGAAAGCGTTGACGACGACGAAGTCATTGCCGCAGCCATGCATTTTAGTAAAAGGCAGAATCACGGTAGTTCCTGTAAATGAAGGATTAAGGGAAAAAAGCGGGAATTTATTTCCCAGTGCACGCAATTTCTTGTTCGATCAAATCCGCCCAGGTTTCACGACGACGGATCAGGTACCAGGAATCGCCATTAACCATGACTTCCGCGGCACGCGGTCGGGAATTGTAATTTGAGGCCATGACAAAGCCATAGGCACCGGTGCTTTTAATCGCGAGGCAATCCCCGGAAGAAACGGAGGAGAGGATACGGTCCTGGCCGAAAAAGTCTCCTGTTTCACAAATAGGCCCGACAATATCGACTTTCATCGGGGCACCCGGGCGGATGGTTACGGGCAAAATGTCGTGATAGGCCTGGTAAAGAGCCGGGCGGATCAGATCGTTCATACCCGCGTCAACAATAACAAACTGTTTGGTCGGGGCCTGTTTAATGTATTCAATCCGGGTAAGCATAATGCCGGCATTACCGGACAGGAAGCGGCCCGGTTCAAGAATCAGGTGAGTGTCCAGCGGCACCAACTCGGGCAGCAAAGCGGCGGCGAATTCGGCCGGGGAGGGGGGTGTTTCGTTAGAATAGACAATACCCAGGCCGCCGCCGATATCGACATAACTGATCGAGACGCCCATGCCGCGCAGTTCGCCGACCAGCACAGCCAACTTTCGGACAGCGGTGACGAAGGGGGCAATCGAAGTAATCTGAGACCCGATATGCATCTGGACGCCGACCGGTTCAACACAGGGGAGAGAGAGGGCTTGTTGATACAATTGTTTGGCAGCTTCAAAATCGAGACCGAATTTGTTTTCACTTTTACCGGTCGTGATATATTTGTGTGTTTGGGGGTCAACATCGGGATTGACGCGCACGCAGACACGGGCGATAGAGCCGGTTTCTTCCGCGACGGCATTAATGCGCAGCAGCTCCACGGCCGATTCGACACTAAAAAATAGAATATTCTGTTCGAGGGCGTATTTGATATCGGCGGAGCTTTTACCGACACCGGCGAAAACGGCGCGGCGCGGGTCTCCACCTGCCCGGACGACCCGGTAGAGTTCACCGGCGGAGACGATATCAAAGCCTGAGCCTTTCTGGCTGAAAAGCTGCAGAACGGAAAGATTGCTGTTTGATTTTACGGCAAAGCAGATCGTGTGATCAAGGGCGGCAAAGGCCTGGTCGAGAGCATCGAACTGTCGGCCAAAGGAGAGGGCGCTGTAGACATACAGAGGCGTACCGAGCTGACTGACAAGAGTTTCCACGGGAACCTGGTCACAGTAGAGGGCATCATTCTGATACGAGAAACTATCCATTGAGAATACCTGTTGCAAAGAATGCGGTTATAAAGCTGAAATCTGTTTAATAATAGAATCCTGCAGAGTATGCAGTTCGCGGCAGCCTTTTTCAGCCAGGGTCAGCATCTGGTTGAGCATATCGCGCGAAAAGGGTTTTTCCTCAGCGGTGCCCTGCAATTCAATAAATTCGGAGCTATCGGTCATGACGACATTGAAATCAACTTCGGCGGCAAAATCCTCGGAATAGTCGAGGTCCAGCAATGGTTTTCCATCGACGATACCGACCGAAATAGCGGAGACCTTTTTGGAGAGAGGCATTTTTTTCAGAACTTTTCTTTTCACTAAGCGGTGCAAAGCCATATAGAGAGCCAGATAGCCGCCGGTAACAGAAGCCGTACGGGTACCGCCGTCGGCCTGAATGACATCACAGTCGATCCAGACCGTCCGATCGCCTAATTTTTCCAAATCGATGACAGCGCGCAGGGAGCGGCCGATCAGGCGTTGAATTTCATGCGTACGGCCGGCAATCTTGCCCTGGGTGGATTCGCGCATTTTTCGACTGCCGCCCGCGTAGGGCAGCAGGCTGTATTCAGCCGTTATCCAACCCGTCCGATTTTTTTCCTGCATCATCCAGCGCGGCAGTTTTTCTTCGATCGAGGCCACACAGATAACACGTGTATTGCCGAATTCGATCAGGATGCTGCCTTCGGTGCTGGGCACATAATCAGGAGTAATCAGTACCGGTCGCAGGGCATCGGCGGAGCGTTTAGCGGCGCGCAGATGAGACATATTTAGATCATTAAAACTTGTCAATTCAGTCATAGAGAGTCCGTTATATTTCGGCCGTCTGAAACGGCCGTCAGCTTACAACAAAGTTAATTAATTTTCCGGGAACGAAAATTTCCTTTCGAATAGTTTTACCATCGAGCCAGGTTTGCACGTGCTCATGCTGTTTGGCGGCAGCCAGCGCATCGTCCCGGGTGGTATCCGCGGGCAGGGCCAGGCGCGCGCGGAGCTTGCCATTGACCTGAACGACAACCTCGACCGTTTGATCGACAACCAGGGCCGGGTCATACACCGGCCAGCTCTGGAGGCAGACCAGTTCATCATGACCGAGATTGGACCACATTTCTTCCGCCAGGTGAGGCGCGAAAGGAGACAGGAACTGGACGAACGTTTCCAGATCGGCGCGTGTAACCGGATTGTTCAACGCCTCATTGACGAAAATCATCATAGCGCTGATAGCGGTATTGAAGCGGAAATTTTCAATATCTTCGGTTACTTTTTTAAGCGTTTTATGCCGCAGGCGGAGAATTGACGGGTCCTGTTGCTCGCTACATTCGCGTTGCGAGAGGCGCCAGGCACGCTGCAGAAAGCGGTAGACACCTTCGACCCCCTTGGTATTCCACGGTTTGGCCTGTTCGAGGGGTCCCATGAACATTTCGTACAGGCGAAGCGTATCGGCGCCGTAATCGCGCACGACATCATCAGGATTGATGACATTACCGCGGGATTTACTCATTTTTTCGCCGTCCGCGCCTAAAATCATACCCTGGTTGCGCAGGTGCTGGAAAGGTTCGGGGGAAGAGACCGCGCCGACATCGAACAGCACTTTATGCCAGAAGCGGGCATAGAGCAGATGCAGCACCGCGTGCTCGGCGCCGCCCACATACAGATCGACGGGCATCCAGAAGCGTTCCTTATCCGGATCGACCAGGCAGGCATCATTATGAGGGTCGATATAGCGCAGGTAATACCAGCTGGAGCCGGCCCACTGGGGCATAGTATTCGTTTCGCGCCGCGCTTCTCCGCCGCAGGCGGGACAGGCTGAATTTACCCATTCACTAATCAAAGCCAGGGGCGATTCACCCGTGCCGGAAAGTTCATACTTATCAACAACAGGCAGTTCTACAGGCAACTGTTCTTCCGGCACCGGCACCGTGCCGCAGGAGGGGCAGTGGATAACCGGGAAGGGTTCACCCCAATAGCGCTGGCGGGAGAAGACCCAGTCGCGCAATTTGTAGGTAATGGCGAACTCCCCGGCGCCTTTTTCGAGCAGCCAGGCAGTAATCGTTTTTTTGGCTTCATCAACGTTAAGGCCGTCCAGGAAGGAGGAATTGACGAGAGAGCCGTCGCCTTCATAGGCGGCGGAACTGATATCGCCGCCGGAGATGACCTCAATAACGGGCAGATTGAAAGTGTGAGCGAATTCCCAGTCGCGCTGGTCATGGCCGGGCACAGCCATGATCGCGCCGGTGCCGTAACTCAGCAGAACATAATCAGAAATCCAGACAGGCAGGCGGGCGCCGTTAACGGGATTGACGGCATAGGCGCCGGTAAAGACGCCGGTTTTCTCCTTGGACAACTCGGCTCGTTCCAGGTCGGATTTACGCGTAGCTCCGGCCTTGTAGGCCTCAATCTCGCGGCGCTGAGCCGGGACCGTCAACGAGTCAACCAGCGGATGTTCGGGAGCCAGAACCATATAGGTTGCGCCGAACAAAGTATCGGGCCTGGTAGTAAAAACACGGAGCGCATCTCCGGCAGCGGTACGGAAATCGACATAGGCGCCTTCGGAGCGGCCGATCCAGTTACGCTGCATCAGTTTGATCGGTTCGGGCCAATTCACGAGATCAAGGTCATTCAATAATCGTTCGGCATAGGCGGTAATTTTGAGCATCCACTGGCGCATCGGTTTTTGAATAACGGGATGGCCGCCGCGTTCGGACAAACCGTTGATGACTTCTTCATTAGCCAGCACGGTTTTCATTGCCGGGCACCAGTTGACCGGGATTTCGGCTTCATACGCCAGGCCTTTTTTCAATAGCTGCAGGAAAATCCACTGGGTCCACGTAAAATAGCGCGGATCGGTCGTGTCAATTTCACGGGACCAGTCATACGAAAAGCCGAGGGATTGGATTTGTTTTTTAAAGCGGGCGATATTACGGTCGGTTGACAGGCGAGGATGGGTGCCGGTTTCGATAGCGTAATTTTCTGCCGGAAGGCCAAAGGCGTCCCAACCCATCGGATGCAAAACGGCATAGCCCTGCATGCGCAGGAAGCGGCAGTAAATGTCAGTAGCTGTATATCCTTCGGGGTGACCGACATGCAGACCGGCGCCGGAGGGATAGGGAAACATATCCAGCACATATTTGTGCGGCCGCGAGCGGTCAGAGTCATTGGTGGCAAAAGCGTTGCGTTCCTGCCAGACTTGCTGCCAGCGGGGTTCGATATCAAGATGATTAAAATGAATCTGGTCTGCCATACAACGGTCCAGGTTACAAACTGTCCAATTTGGAAATATTCTGTTCCACGAGGGAGCGCACATCATCGGGATTGTCGCAGGCGAGAGCCTGGGCGACAACAGAGCGGGCATGAGCGGCGCTGATCGAGCGGATCAACTCTTTATTACGGGGAATCGATGTTGCGACCGTGCTGAGTTCATCGACGCCCATTCCGACCAGCAGAAAGGCCATGGAGGGCATCGAGGCCACTTCACCGCAGACGCAGACGGGAATACTTTTGCGCCGGGAAGACCGACCGATCGGACAGGCGTGATGCGAAAGGGCGTCTTTGGACGGATTCTGGCACACGCGGCAATGAGCGGCATCGATGACGATTTTCAGCAGGCGCATGACGGCTAAGTTCATCGGGTCATACATCTGAGCGGTTTTTTCATTAACCCGGTCGATAGCCAGAGTATACTGGATCAAATCGTTCGTACCGATCGAGAAAAAGGCGACTTCGCGGGCCAGAATATCAGCGATAATCGCCGCGGAGGGAATTTCGATCATAACGCCGATCAGGATATCGGGATTAAAATTCTGGCCCTCGGCCAGCAGTTCACGTTTAACATCCTCAATCAATTCTTTAGTACGGCGGACTTCCTGAACAGTAGTGATCATGGGAAACATGATGCGCACATTACCGACGGCGCTGGCGCGCAGAATAGCCCGCAGCTGCGGTTTAAACAGGTCAACCCGTTCCAGGCACAGCCGGATGGCGCGCCAGCCCATGAAGGGATTCATTTCCCGGGGCAGTTTAAGGGACGAAACGAATTTATCGCCGCCCAAGTCGAGCGTGCGAATAACAACGGGCTGATCAGCGAATTTTTCAGCCACGTAGGCATAGGCCTCGTACTGCTCATCCTCGCCGGGAAGGTCGTTGCGATTCATAAACAAATATTCAGTCCGGTACAGACCGATACCCTCGGCGCCCTGGTCGAG
>CAZCLS010000010.1:4797-9131 GCA_964499565.1 uncultured bacterium | reverse complement strand
ACGGCGGGCACTTCCAGGGCGCGGGCCATAATCGATGTATGCGAGGTAGGCCCGCCGATTTCGGTTATGATGCCGATCACGCGTTCCTTATGCATTGTCGCTGTGTCGGAGGGGGACAGGTCATGGGCAATGACAATCACATCATTTTCCAATTCTGTCAGCGAGGGGCGGGAAGAGCCGATCAGATTATGCATCACCTGGCGGACGACGTCCTTGATATCGGCAATGCGTTCACCGAAATATTTGTCGGGAATCTGGGAAAAGGAATTCAGAAACGTATTGGAAACACGGGCAAACGCGGCTTCAATATTTTCGTGTTCCTCTCGGACGCGGTCGATAACTTTTTCGAAGAACACCTGATCTTCCAGCAAGAGGAGGTGGGCATCAAAAATCTTGGCGTTTTTGGCGCCGGCTTTACTGAGATATTCCTGCTGCACCGCGCGAATCTGTTTACGGGTAGCATCCAGGGCGGTCTTGAAGCGATCCGTTTCGCGGCTGATATCCTCGGGGGCAATGGTGTAGGAAGGATAATCGTTGCCGTTATCGCTGACAAGGGTATGGAAGACATAGGCCTTGCCGATAACAACACCTTCCGAGATAGGGATACCCCTGAAAATCTGTTCTATTGTATCCGGCACCAATCAATACTCGACACGTTTTAAACAACAAAAATCCCCATAACCCGCATTCCGGACCGTCCGGTGCGGTGTATGTCTATAAAGAAAAAGCCGCATTTAATACCTTCTGTAAAAGGTTATGTAGTATACCAAATCACTGAAAAAAGCGCAAATGTGCTATAATTTGTGCATGAGTCCCTCTGCGCAGAATATAACGCTGATGACCAGGGCGCGAGACCTGGCCATCAACGGACGTTGGACGTGCTCGCCAAATCCCATGGTCGGGGCACTGGTCGAGCGGGATGGACGGATAGCCGGTGAAGGATACCATCATCGTATTGGTGAGAGCCATGCTGAAGTCATCGCTATTGGGCGGGCCGGGGAGTTGGCCGGCGGGGCGACGTTGTATGTAACCTTGGAACCGTGTTCAACCGTTGGCCGAACGCCGCCCTGTACGGATGCGATCATCGCGGCGGGGCTGCGCCGGGTGGTCATCGGCACGATCGACCCCAATCCACGTCATGCGGGCAGGGGGATAGCTATCCTGAAGGCGGCCGGCATAGACGTTGCGGTGCTCAACGATTCGGAATGTGAAGACCTTAATGAAAAATTCAATCATTATATTACGACCGGGACGCCATTTATCCACGCTAAATGGGCAATGACGCTGGATGGTAAAATCGCCACCCGGACAGGAGAATCGCAATGGATCACCGGCCCGGGGGTGCGAGAATTCACCCATAAACTGCGCTCTGAACATGACGCCATCATGGTAGGGATAGGGACCGTGCTGGCTGATAATCCGAAATTGAACGTCCGGCTGGACGGCGACTGGCGGCAGCCGATAAAAGTTGTTGTGGACAGTACACTTAAAATGCCTGCGGACGCCAGTCTGCTGGAGGATGGAGTCACGATAATCGCCTGCGGCCGGTCAGCCGACCTGGACAAGATGGAAATACTCCGGCATAAAGGAGTGGAAGTAATCGCGGTAGCGGAGCCCGACTCGGACCGGGTGAATCTGCCGGCGCTGCTGAGGCAGCTGGGTGCGATGAACATATCCGGTATTTTAGTTGAGGGAGGAGCAATCCTGCTGGGCAGTTTGCTCGATCAGCACCTGATCCACCGGGTAACGGCCTGTGTGGCGCCAAAAATTATTGGTGGAACAAAGGCTCCCGGACCGGTCGGCGGCCTGGGCGTTGCGCGGATTGACGAAGCCCTGCAGCTGCGGGATATTTCGATAGAACAGTTTGAAGACGATATTATGCTTTCCGGCCGGGTTCCGCGGCACGATACCGCGGACGAGACATCTCCGAGCCGTTTTGTACAATCCGCTAATACCTGAGGAGTCGCAATGGAAACAGAACTGTATTCAGCCCATCCCCGCATGTTCAGAACCAATCCGGTCAAGTACACGGCCGATTGCCTTGTTATGATTATCTGCCTGGTCGGCAGTATCGTCATACTGGCGAAGCAGCAGCATTCTTCATTGCTTTTGCTGCTGGGGGGAGTATTGGTCGTTGTCTTTTTGATAGTAGCCTGGATACATGTAACCTGGTGGCTAGTATCGTTGAGCACAACCTTGACGATAACGGACAAGCGGACAATTCTGCGCAAAGGGATATTTTCAAAATTCACGAATGAAGTGCTGCATGAAAATGTGCGCAATATCCAGATTTTTCAGACCTTCCTGCAACGGATGTTGAATGTAGGCTCAGTCGGAATTTCCAGTGCCGGGCAGAGCGGCATAGAAATTGAAGCGGAAGGAATACCCGATCCGTATGAGATAAAAAAACTGATAGACCAGTACCGCATCAGTGAGAAGCCGGTAGATATGGATTGACGGGCAGCCGCTTGATCATTGAGAACCCAAGGGTGGCAACGGCATCGATTGCGGTTTGAACGTGTGACATTTCGCTGATTAATAGAGTGAAATTGTGTTTTAGTATTGAATCTGCTATACTGTGTTCTTGAAAGAAGCTAAAATGAAGAACGGTTATAGAATATGACAAAAAAGACAAAAATAGCAATCGGCATAAGCAGTATGCTGATTGTATGTTTGGCGTTTTGCGCGGATATAATAGAAGACTGGTTTCAGGAAGTTCTCATAAAAAACTTCTCGGTAGTAGACAAAGGCCGCATTTACCGCTCAGGCCTGCCGACGGCCCGGCAACTCGACTATCTGTGCGAAGAATATAAGATCGCCACGGTAATCAGTCTCTCGGGAGATGTTACCGAAAAATACCAGTCGCTGGACAGCTTCATGGAAAACCGCAATCTGAATCATATCAAGCTCCCTCTGACAACAGAAACCAATCCGCCACAGTGGAAGATCGACACATTTCTGAGAGAAATTTCCGATTCCAACAACTGGCCTGTCCTTGTTCATTGCGGCGCGGGAGTTGACCGCACGGGGATGATGATCGCTCTGTACCGCATGGTTAATGATGGCTGGCAATGGCAGCGTGCCAAAGAAGAAGCTTTGGATCAGGGATTTCACGATCAAAATCCTGAAAAGGGCATAATTCTGGAAACCATACCTGGCATAGCGGCCGCCTACATCGCATCCAACAAAGTTTCCCAATCAGTTAAGCTCTGATCTCTGCCGCTTCGGCCGGGATTACTGCCTTACCGATCCACAGTTGTGTCGTTTCATCTGAAGTATCAGCAATGCGAGACAATTGACATCCAGACGATTTTTTACTACACTTTGTCTGCTTAATACGATGGTGTGTAACCAGTTACCGCGGGAGACGAACATGCTAATCATCGGCATCATAATCCTGGTAATCCTTATAGTACCGGTGCTGTGGGTTATCGGCGCCTATAACGGGCTTATCAAACTACGCAACCGGGTGAAGAACGCCTGGTCACAGATTGACGTCCAGCTTAAACGGCGGCACGACCTGATTCCCAACCTGGTTGAGACGGCCAAAGGCTATATGAAACACGAACGCGAAACCCTGGAAAATGTGGTGAAGGCGCGCAATATGGCCATAGCCGCCCAGGGAGTGGCCAAAACCGCCGAGGCTGAAGGTCAACTGACCCAGACGCTTAAAAGCCTGTTTGCGGTCGTTGAAAGTTATCCCGACCTGAAAGCCAACCAGAATATGCTGCAGCTTCAGGAAGAACTTACCAGCACTGAAAATCGGATCGCCTTTGCGCGTCAGCATTATAATGATTCAACCATGACGTATAATACGGCCATCCAGGTTTTTCCGAAGAATATCATCGCCGGCATGTTCAATTTTTCGGCGGAAGAATTCTTTGAAGCGCCTGAAGCGGAAAAAGAAGTGCCGAAAGTCCAGTTTTAACCTAAACCTGAGTCTCACAACAGGAACAGTACATGGCCGAAACTGGAATGTATGAACTGATCAGCCGGAACAAGCGCAACTCGGTGCTGCTTATTATCGGAATGGTTATATTTGTAGCCGCGGTAGCCGGGGTATTCGGCGCCTATTTCGGTGGCAAAGGGCAGACTGTGCCCATGGCGATGCTTTTTGGCGGGGTGGGGCTGGTAATTGCCGGCATAGGCGCAACGATAAGTTATTTTACCGGCACGGATATCATCATGGCCGTCAGCGGCGCGCATGCGGCTGACCCGGACGACGAACGGCAGCTGCACAATCTGGTGGAGGAAATGTGTCTTGCCTCCGGACTGCCCAAACCGAAAATTTACATCATTGAAGACGGCGCCCCTAACGCGTTCGCGACGGGGCG
>CAZCLS010000010.1:0-4697 GCA_964499565.1 uncultured bacterium | reverse complement strand
GGGAATTTCCAGGATGAGAGGGCTGGTATTTCCTTTTCCACAGCGCTGAACAAGCGCGGTTGGAATTCATCGATTTCTCGCATTGGATCATCACAAATTTCAAACACACGGGCTTTGGTTATTTCAAAGCCGGGAATCGAGAAATCAGCTTTAACAGCTTTTTCCATTTCGGTATTGACCACGTGCAGAAACAGCTTGCTGCCCAAACGGCTGGCGGTAATATCCAGACCTTTGGGGGTGTGGTGTGTCGCGCAATACCCGGTTCCACTGTGCTTGCGGTACAGTTCCATCACACGGGCTACGGGCATGAGATACGTTTTTAAATTCCAGTGGGGCGTGGGGATCATGAGCGCGTTAACGAACCAGCGGTTGCCGCAGAAATCGGCTAAAGTAGCGATTTTCAGCAGGTCGCCATGGCGTTCGTGAACATTGAGAATACGCGCGTTCGCGACACCGGCAGCCCAGGTGGCGAGCACTTCACAGCGATTGCGGCCGCGGAGGGCGAAATGGCTTTCGGTCATAGCCAGAAATTTCCCGCTGCCAGCAACCTCGGCACGCATTTTACGGATACTGTGGTCGGTAGATTTCCAGGCATTCATAAGATGCCGCCAGGTTTTTTCAGGATTGGCGCGGTACTCATTCGTAGTCAAAGGAGAATTCTTCAAGCCGGAATTGAAATGATGATGGAAAGAAATATACTCGAAATGTTCACCGGCTTCCTCTATCATGCGCGGAGCCCAGCCGCTGTCGCCCCAGGCCAGCAATTGAATAGAAGGGTCTTTTTTGCGCATCGCTTTGGCAAAGGCAATCGTATGATGAATGGTAGAGTCACAATCGAAGCAATTTTTACCTTGCTCTCCATAGGACGTTTCATTCCCCAATTGCCAGAATTTGACATTATAGGGAGCTTTGGCCCCATGCCGGCGGCGGTCTGGATTGTCGGGATTATTGCAATAATCTACCCATTCCGCGGCTTCGCGGGCAGAGCCGGTACGCAGGCGGCCCCGGGGATCTTTTTTCCAGGCGACTTTACCGTCACCTTCAAGATTGACACAGATCAGTGGTTCCGCGTTGGTCTGTTGGCAGAAATCGATGAATTCGTGCGTGCCGATCTGATTGGTTTCAACACCATCCCAGCACTGGTTAAATATCGGCACGCGTTTTGTGCGCGGACCGACCGCTTCACGCCAGCGGTAATATGACAGGAAGCAACCACCCCAGCGGATCATCGGCGGAGCTAATTCGCGGGTGGCTTCAATCAAGTCGGGCCGCCAGCAGTCATTGCGGAAGTCCCAGCCGGCTTCGACCGACGTATCGGTCACACCCAGCGGTTCCATAAATTGCATATAAAGATGTGGGGACAGCTCGAACTGAGGTGACGGATCAATCAGAATATCGGATGCACGCGGTTTCATACATAACACTCCTTGCTTTCGGCATTCAACATAATTATTACTTGTAACAGGCTGTCACGGGAGACAGCCGGGGGTTTGTTAAGCTGGATAATAGTTTACGCGAAACAACGCTGATGAACAATAGTTTCCTGCAACGATTTACTGTATGTGTGAAACATAGAGCAACCTGCATAGACATTACCACCAGCGCTCTCTGACGTACGCAGGCAGAACATTGGTATCGGTCAACCCGGCCCAGTCATCCGTGCGAAAAGGAGAAGCGGGCAGGCCTTCGCTATTGTACAGGTTACAGCCTTCGGGATTGGTTTCCCAGGCGTACCGGACGGCAACGGGCTGCGAAATGTCAGGGTTGCTGACGATTACGACATTGCCATCGATTTTCGCTGATGCCCATTTAAAAATGTGGTCCGGTCCGGCGATCGAGAAACGTTTGAGCGGCTTATCAGCTTTTGTGCATAAGCCGTTGCCGCAATGGTCGAAAAGGATTCGAACCGTATTAGATTCAATGATCATAGACCGGTAAAGCGGTCCGGAATATTCGATCGGTTCGTTATATGCCAAAGCTCGCGCGGCCAGACTGAGGCGCTTACCGACGGCTTGTTTGTTATGGGGATGAATGTTACGATCTTCACCAATATCAATGGTAACAGCCATGGCACTGTTGGACAATTCCCGCAACGAGAGCAACTGAGCTTCACGCAATTCAGCCCAATTATGCTGGGTCGGTTCATTGCTCTGAAACAGGTAACTGGCTATCTGGACAAACAGAAACGGCATGTCCGGTTTACCCCACAGAGCGCGCCAGGACCGAACCATAGCGGGGAACAAGTCGCGGTACTGAAAAGCCCGTTCGGCGTTCGATTCGCCCTGGTACCACAGTATACCCCGCAGTCCGAACGGTATCAACGGATTAATCCGACTGTTGAAAAGAACCGTAGGTGCTTCTTGATTTTCAGCGCCGATAAGATAGGGAGGCTTGGCATAGGTTTCGTTAAGGAATACTTCCTTGCGTGTGAGCCAGGTTCCTGCCAGAGAAATCCGGTCGTCCGGATTATTCACCGCGGTAAGGAAAAGCCCGGTGGCGGGTCCCGGCAGACCACCGTTGTTGATGATGTCACAAACCCGGACAGCAATAACAAGCGGAGAGGATGTAACAATGCCGGCGGGTACTGTATAGAACCGGGAAACGGTCCAGGACTCGGGTATGTCCGATCCGGTTTCACCGACATTAACGCCATTAACGTAGGTGATATCAAAATTATCGACAGGACCGAGAGCGAGGCGGAGCGGTTTGCCATACCAACGAGCGGGGATAGTGACCGAGCGCTTAAACCACAACACACCATCATCTTTGTTCAGGGCACAAGGGCCGGGCACGCGCAAGGTCTGCCAGGCACTGGTATCTGCCGCGGGCCCGGCCCAACCGCGGGCAAAGCCGGTATTGTTTGTAACGATGACTTTCAAAAAATCATCCCGCTTTTTCAACTGCTCCGAAATTTCGCGGTCCAGACGGTCATACTGGGGAAGATAGGCGTCGAAGGAAGTAATAATGGGAGCGATAACGGGTGTGGATGCAAGCGTATCCCGGCTGGTCCAGGCTTCGGCGGGAGTACCGCCGACGGAATTGTCTATCAGGCCGACCGGTACGTTAAGGTGTTGATACAGTGTACGGCCGAAAAAATAGCCGACACCGGAAAAGTCGGCTACTGTTTTGGGAGAACAGACTTTCCACTGGCCGGAAACGTGAGTTCGAGGAGATTGTGATGGTTTGTTTTCTACGGTAAACAGGCGGATTGAAGGATAATCTGCTGCCGCGGCTTCATATTTTCCACTGGTTGATTCGTACAGCCAGTATTCGGGATTATAGACTGGGCACTCCATGTTTGATTGGCCTGAACATAACCAGACTTCACCCACCAGCACATCATGCACGGTAACAGTTTCGGCACCCGAAACGGCGGTTATGGTGAACGGACCGCCGGCATCGACAGGGGCAAGATTTACCCGCCATTCCCCCCGGGCGGATGCGTTTGTAGAACATGACTGCCCGGCAAATGTAATTGTAACGGGAGCGCCGGGAGCGGCGGACCCCCAGACCGGGAGTTCCTGCTGCCGCTGCAACACGGCATGATCTGAAAACAGGCGGTTTAAGGTTAACTGACCGGCATCAGGCGATGAGGCAAAACCAAATGCGGGAGTAAAAATCACAAGGAAAAGTAAACATGAATAGAAGGATGAAAGAGACATAGTATAAACCGAGCAGGGTTAAAAAAACATACAAAAATCTCAGTACTAATCATAAGAAGATACTGGTTGTAAGGCAATAGCATACAGAAACTATTGCCTTTCTATTAGAAACATTAAATGGGTGAGAATAGGGAGCTTATTTTTTCGGTTTGGACTGGAACATATTCAGGGTGAAGCTCAGGCTGGTCAATTGCTGTTCCAGATTTTGGTCAAGATACGTTTTCATTATGTCCCGCTGGGCGGATTTAAGCAGTGTCTTGGTTTGGTTAAGAAGCCAGGAATTCAGGGCGAGGTGATAGTTTTTAAACGTTGTAATTTCACGTTGAGAAAGCTGGTCGAATGGCAGGGCTTCAAAATCAATATAATCCGGTCGGGCATGCATCTTTTCAATTGCTTCCGCCGCTAATGCAATAAGGCGTTTGCGCTGGATATCAGACAACGGTTCAATATTATTGACTGTCAGCCGGGAGTTAAAGCCGACGACAAATTCCCGTGCTTTCTGGGTTTGCTGAATGTCAATGTATTGCGCGTAGAGTTCATCACCCAGCCGATTTTTTATTTTCTGGTCGATTTCAGCCTGCTCGTTCTCGGTTTTCTTGATCAGGGCCAGACGGTCGATTCGATTGAGGGTAGGATTCATGAGTTCAATCTGTTTTTTCCAATCGAGCAAGTACCGGTCAACCAGCAATTCCGTAATAATCCGGTTATCTTCCATAGTAGTCAAGGTATTTTTCAGGAAGGAGGCATACACAGCGTTAACCTGCTGGTCTTCCAATCTGGCGCGAGTATTCTGCAGCATTTCCTGAGATTCAATCAGAGAAGCCAGACCGGCTGCATACCTTTGATAGCCAAGGGCTTCGGTGGAAGTCGGGGAAGCATTGGCGTTTGTGCCTGCATACAGTGCCAGGCGTTTCTGCAATGCAGTGAGCTGCGCTTCATATGTCCGGGTGAGTTGAGACACTTTATTACTCAGCAGACTCAGTTGTTGTTCTTGAGCGCCGGCTTTCAGAACGAAAACAACCAGGTTGCTGCGGG
>CAZCLS010000009.1:19709-21555 GCA_964499565.1 uncultured bacterium | reverse complement strand
GAAAGATAAGCAGAAAATGGAAAGGTTTTGGAAGCTAAGTTGTTGAGTCCTCGTAGCTCAGAAGGATAGAGCGACGGTTTCCTAAACCGTAGGTCGCCGGTTCGAATCCGGCCGAGGATACCAGCATGAGCAGAGGATATAACCAGACGGCGGCAAGGCGCCGGGAACCGATTGATACAACGAACGAGGAAGAGTATGGCCCATATTGATAAGCAGCAGTTGAAGCATGATCCGGTAGCGGAATCGATTGTGCACGGAATAGCCGCCCTGAAAGCCCGCATGCATGTACTGGGGCCGGCGGCTCTTATCGTTGCGATTATAGTAATCGCGGCGATCTGGATTGTAAACCATCGGCAGAATTTACCGGCTGACGGCAGCCTGGCATTAGTTGAATCCCAACGGGACATCGCCAAACTGGAGCAGGTGGCGCGGGTATACTCGGGCACCTTTGCCGGGCCGGCGGCGTTAGCCCAGCTTGGGTATCTGGAATTCGCGCGCACAAATTACAGCAAAGCGCTCGGGTATTATCGGCAGCTGGTTGATAATCATCCCTCTTCGTTCCTGGTTCCGGCGGCACAGCTGGCAATCTGCAAGTGTCATATAGCCATGGGACAATATGACGACGCGGCAAACATACTGAAACGGGATGTATTATATAATGCTGACACCTATGCGGCTCTGCAGGGGCAGCTGGATCTTGTCCGGGTACTGATGATACAGAAGAAATACGATGAAGCCTGGCAGGAGATGCAGAAATGGGATCAGCAGACGGCCAATATGTATTTCAGCAATCTCGGAGACGGGCTCCGGGAACAATTACTCCGTGAAACCGGCATGGGGACCAATATGGTAGTCCAGGCCGAAACCCCGACGGGTATGCAATGAAAAAACCAATGTTCAACTATGCCGGTGCCATATTCGTTGGAATACTGGCATGCGTCCTGTTCAGCTACCCGTTGGCAGCTGCCGATGACGATGTGCAGGAAAGCGCGGAATCGCTGTATCAAAGCGGTGTAAAAGCGTTAGAACAGAAAGATTACAAAACCGGTCTTACCCTTTTCCGCCGCATGCAGACGGAGCATCCGCGCTCGCGGAGAGCGGTGCGCGGGTGGGAGTATATAGCGGTGTGCGAGAATGAACTGGGAGATCCGTACGCTGCGTTTGAGGCCTATCAGAAAATATGGGATGACCACAAGGATTTTTCGCGCTTATCGGTGATCACCCGCAATCAGATGAAGATCGGTGATTATTATCTGAATTACAAACGGTATGACCTGGCGATCAGCATTTACACGAAGATACTGGAAAACGCGCCGTTCAGTGAAGTAGCTCCCGCGGCCCAGTTTTCTTTAGCCAGGGCGCAGATCGGCAAAAAGCAGTATGAAACCGCCAAAATCGAACTGAACAAGCTGATCAGGAATTATCCAACGTCTCAGTTAGTGGATGACGCGGCCTTTGATATCGGGTATGTAGACTATCTGCAATCGGACATATCCAATTATGACCAGGCCATAACAGCTAACGCGATAGCATCATTCCGGCGATTTATCCATGATTTTCCTTCCTCACCGAAGGTACCGCAGGCACAGGAATACATTCGCGCTCTGCGCGGCCGGAAAGCGGCGACCTTATACCGCACGGCTGAATTTTATGAAAACATCCGCGCTAATAAAGCGGCGGAAATCATGTACCGGGAAGTAATCGACCAGTTCCCAGACACGACCTACGCGGACAATGCCCGCGCGCATCTGGAAGGATTGAAAGGCCTGGAGCGCGAAACGGCTGTTCGGACGCGCGATGAACGCACGGTGCAGGTATTGGGAGACAACAAAGCCGCGGCTGTGGC
>CAZCLS010000009.1:11570-19609 GCA_964499565.1 uncultured bacterium | reverse complement strand
CTCAAGGAATATATGCTGCAGGAATATGCGGCTGAGAAAAAGCGCGAACTGCAAATGAAAGCTGAGCTTAAGCAAAACAATTTGGAATTGCTGGGTGAAGCCCGCCGCGCGGCCGACCGCTTTCCGGTAGAAACAACCGAGGTGGCAGTCAGTGTGCCCGGAGCGGGGATCGATGTCGCCGCGGTCCGTCAGCCGGAGGCCGGTTTAGTACGGCCTGTAACGCGAACCGAAACGGCAGCAGTGCCGGAAAAGACAACAGCGGCCAGTTCCTGGCAGCCGTTGGATAGCGGGGCTGATGCCGGGGTCAGTGTTTCAGCCGATACCGGACTCGGCACCGAAGTCAGCGTTTCGGCCGATGCCGGCACAATGCCGGACAGACCGGTGGCCGGCATAGATATTTCTTCCTCGACGACCGAAGAAACACTGGCAGCGGATAACGCGCGCGATGACCGTACGATAGTCGATACGGCCATCAGTGACGAATCATATGCGGTTGTAGATTACCAGGACAAGGATCAGTCGCTGACGGAAACAAAAAAAGTTGAATATGAACCGGGCGACAGTAGAACGATCTGGCAGGATCTTCAGAAGGACCGTGAAGCAGGGAAGCAGGCAAAAGCCCAGGATGTGGTTGATTCGATGCTGACTGACACGTCCGTGGGAACAAGCGCTGGCGGGGACACCTATGTAATAGATTTGACCGATACTGAGTCAACCCAACCGGCGACAGACGCATCTGCAACGATTGCCGACACGGCAGTGGACGCCGGGGTGTATACGGAAACAGAGGCGGCAATGGATACCGCGCGGGTATCACTGATCGACACGGAGAATGTTAGTGTAGAAGATAAGGGCGGAATCGACGAGGCGGCCGGCGTGGAGGTAGCGGTAAACACACCGCTGGTTTCAGCGGATGTTTCGGCTGGCACGGGAATTAGGAATGAAGTAACAGTTGGAGACGCGCAGAGCACGCAACTGGCGGCGGAACGGCTTAAAGAGCAGCAGCGGGCGCGGGAAGCGCGGCAGAAGATGGAGGCCCTGCGTGGCAGCCAGGAAACGGAAGACAGCTGGGAGAAGCGGACTATACCGAACCAGGGGAAGGTACGCCGGGCTCAGTATGACAAGGATACCCGGGAAAAGGCAGCAACGGAATACAACATAGATGCCCTGAAGCAGGAGTACGCGCGGGTGTATTATGTTATTCAGGAAGGCGACGCGGCCCGGGAAGCCGGGATGTATAACAGCGCGAAACAGAAATATGGTAAGGCGCTTGACGATCTGATTGCGATCAAGAAGAAAGCGCCGACATGGGAAAGTGAAATTATCAATTACAGAATCAACTACTGTCGCGATTTTTTACGCCAGGTAGAATAAAGCACGAGGCGGACCCATGAAGACAACAGGACAGCTTATTAAAACGGGAATAAGAGTGATGATGATAGCCGCGCTGCTTAGCGGCTGCGCGGGCACGGACGGGAACAAGCCGACGGAAAAGGGAGTTTCCCTGTTTGGGTACCAGCTAGGCCCGCCCGCCCGGTATGACACGATCAAGAAGATCTGCATCCCGCGCTTACGGAACAGCATCCAGAAAAAGGAGCCGCACCTCCAAATGGAGGCGACGAATATACTTATCAATGAATTCACGCGCGAGCAGACGTATATCGTGGTTCCGACGCCGCAGGAAGCTGATGGCATACTGATAGTAGAGCTGACGGACCTGGATTATAATCCGGTTCGCTGGACGGACACGAAGCGGGACTACGAGAGCGAGAGCATAGCCAATGAATGGCGGGTGCGGGTGAGTGCGAAAGTAGAGATGCTGAACGCGGTGAACAGCAATGTGGTCTGGAAGGCAGGTTTAGTGAGAGGCAAATATGATTTCAAGTATTCGCAGAACATCCAGTTAGCCCGGCGCGAGGCAATATTGCAGGCAATCGGCGATCTGTCGCGCGAAATAGTCCAGGCGGCAGTAGAACGCTGGTAAGTGAAAGAGCATAACTAACAGCGCGCGGCGCGCGCACGTAACGATACATGCAACAGGCCTAAAGCCTGATATACACGAAGGAGAAGTACTCATGTCTAAAATATGTGAAGTTTGCGGTAAACGGCCTGTCGCGGGCCGATCCATTATCCGTCACGGAATACCCAAAAAGCGGGGTGGTATCGGGCTGCATACCCGCGGCATTAATGCTCGGCGGTTTGAACCGAACCTTCAGCGGGTTCGGGTGCGGCTTAGCAGCGGTTCCGTCAAACGGATGCAGGTGTGTGCCCGGTGTATCCGGGCCGGAAAAATATCTAAGGCATAAGAGGCGCCGTTCGCCTCCATGCAGAGAAGGAGGTTTTTGTATGAAGCCACGGAAGGCATTATTTCTGGACTTGTTCGGTACGTTAGTCGAAGACCACGGTGTTCTTGACAAAGTGTCGTCTCTGGTGTTCAAACCCGGGGCGCTGGACGCGTTGAGTCGCTTTGCCGGCAAACGCTATCTGCTGTTTATTTCAGTTTGTCATGATACGATGCCGGAACCTGACTGGGAGTATGTTGAAAATCTGCAGTCCTATATTCTGGACCAACTCGGTACGTATAAGATCGGGACTGATGATGTGCATTACCTTAACTATACCAAGCAGGGAAAAATCCGGAAACTCAGCAGGGAATCACTGCTCGCGTTTGCCAAAGAATTTAATCTGGATCTTACACGGTCGGTTGTCATAGGCGATTTGATGAAAGATGTCAAAACGGGTCAGCAGGTCGGGGCTAAAACGGTGCTTCTCAGCTCATCCGTGGACTCTCCTTTGTTTGAAGATGTAGAATGGATAGAACCGGATGTAATCGTGGAAGACCTGGCTGAAGCAGCCGATGTTCTACTCGGCCACGCGCACTGAGCGGAGAAAGGGCAGCCATGGCTATCGGCATAATCCCAGCGCGCTTCTCATCCACTCGCTTTCCCGGAAAATCTCTTGCCCTGCTCGCCGGCCAACCGGTTATCAGACATGTATACCGTGCCGCTTCACGTGCCGCGTCTCTGTCGGCAGTGTGGATTGCCACGGATGATGAGCGGATTGCGAACGCGGCTGAATCGTTCGGCGCCAAGGTTCTCATGACACGCCCGGACCACGTCTGCGGAAGCGATCGGCTGGTTGAAGCGCTGGAACATATCGGGTGCGGTGCGGCAGATATTGTTGTTAATATTCAGGGTGACGAACCTTTGCTGCAAACGGGAGTGATTGACCGCTGTGTGCGGGCTCTGGAGCAGAATGCCGACGCGGACTGGACAACGCTGATATACCCGCTTGAGAATGGCGCGGATGCTGACAATCCGAACGTGGTGAAAGTAGTATGCGATCTGCGCGGATTCGCCCTGTATTTTTCACGTTTAGCGATCCCGTTCAACCGCGGGGGAACCGGCCTGCCGGTCCGGTTCGGTCATGCCGGGTTGTATGCCTACCGGGCAGAAGCGTTGCGGCGCTTTGCCTCCTGTCCGCCCACGCCGTTAGAACAATCTGAAAAACTGGAACAGCTTCGCGCCCTGGAGCATGGAATGAAGATACTGTGTGTAGAAGTCGAGCGCGCGTATCCGGGAGTGGACACTCCGGAAGACCTGGAGCACCTGGAAGCGCTTGTGCATCATAATCAGGAACTGCTGACACGTAATCATGAATAATGCATCGGCCCCGGACACGCGGAGTGTAGGTGTCTCACCCGTCAGCGTAAGCAGCGTCATGCTGGGAGCGGGAGCGCCTCTGGCGTTTATCGCGGGGCCTTGTGTGATCGAAAGCCGCGAACATACCATAGCAATAGCCGTGGCGCTGGCGGCTATCAGCGCGGAGCTGAAACTGCCGCTGATCTTTAAAGCCAGCTTTGACAAAGCCAATCGCACTTCAGTGCATAATTACCGGGGACCCGGCCTGGAGCAGGGACTGGCGATTTTAGCGGCGGTAAAAGCGGAAACAGGCCTGCCGATTGTCACGGATATTCATGAACCAGCCCAGGCAGCACCGGCGGCCGAAGTAGTCGACATGCTGCAGATTCCTGCCTTTCTCTGTCGCCAGACCGACTTATTAGTCGCAGCCGGAAAAACCGGCAAACCGGTAAACATCAAAAAAGGACAGTTTGTTGCGCCCCTGGATATGAGCCAGGCAGTCGCGAAAGTCCGGTCGGCCGGTAATGAAATGATAGTGCTGACCGAACGGGGCACCAGTTTTGGCTATAACAATCTGGTTGTCGATATGCGGGCGCTGGCGCTGATGAGGAGTTTGGGCGTTCCGGTGATATTTGACGCGACCCACTCGGTGCAATTGCCGGGTGGAAAGGGCACCAGCAGCGGAGGTCAGCGTGAATTTGTGCCTTTGCTTTCCCGCGCGGCGGTTGGCGCGGGAGTGGATGGAGTATTCATGGAAGTTCATCCCTGCCCCGCTGAGGCATTGTGTGACGGGCCCAACAGCTGGCCGCTGGACCGGTTTGCTGAGCTGGCGGACATCCTGAACAGGATCGACGCACTAAGCGGCCGGTAACGGTCTGGCCCGCGTATTTGAAAGATAATAAGCATGAGAAGGACGATGGAGAGTTTTCAGAATATAGCCAGAAATGTTGTAGCATTGGAAGCGGAAGCACTGAATGTGCTGGCCGGTAGAATTACGGAACAGTTCGACCTGGCGGTGGAGTTGATGTTCAATTGCAAGGGGCATGTGGTGGTGTCGGGAATGGGTAAATGCGGCATTATCGGCCGCAAAATAGCCGCGACCCTGGCAAGCACCGGCACACCCTCAATAACCGTTCATCCAGCCGAGGCTATTCACGGCGACTTGGGCATGATAACCGACCAGGATGTGGTACTGGCGATATCGAACAGTGGAGAAACGGAAGAACTGGTGCGCCTGCTGCCGATTATCCGTAAAATCGGTTCAAGGGTCATAGCAATGACGGGCCGTATGGATTCCACCCTGGCGGCATTGAGCGATGTCGTTCTGGATACGTATGTGGAGCGTGAAGCATGCCCGTTCAATCTTGCTCCGACGGCCTCTACGACCGTGCAGCTGGCGTTGGGAGACGCGCTGGCTATGGCCTTGCTGCACAAACGTGACTTTAAACCTGAAGATTATGCCCAATTACATCCCGGCGGCAGTCTCGGCAAGCAGCTGTTGAAAGTCGAGGATATCATGCGCACCGGCGATCGTCTGGTCAAAATTCTTCCGGAACAGAAAGTGCGGGATGTCATAATTAAAATGACCGAAACGCGCAACGGGGCAGCCTGCATTACGGATGAGAACGACCGGGTGATCGGCTTTTTTACTGACGGTGATTTCCGGCGCGCGATTTTGAATGATTCCAGCGCTATTGATCAACCGGTCAGCATGTTTATGACAAAAAATCCCACAACCATACCGGCAGGACATCTGGCGGTGGAAGCCGCGCGGATAATGCGCAGCGGCAGACCCAAGTTCAGTCAACTGCCGGTTGTCGACCGGGATGGGCGCTTGATAGGCCTGCTGGATGACGATGAACTGTTGAATTTATGACCATGCAAGGCCCGGATCAAACCGGGCCTGGTTTGTTTCATGGTTGTGTAATGTTTGTTTTGATACACTGTTGCCACGTTCAATTGAAGCGAGAAACCTATGGTGTTCCGGGTCGGCTGAATGAACGTACAACGACTGGGGGATGCGGTTGTTCGCTTGTATAGTGACTTTGCCGCCCGGACACCTTATACATCACGGAAGGAAGCTGATGCCACATTGGAATATACCGCAGCCTGAGGGCGAAACCCGGGCCCGGGATATTCGCTGGATTGTCATGGATGTCGACGGTGTGCTGACAGACGGCACTATCTATGTCTCGGATGCAGTCCATGAAACCAAGGGATTTAACGTCAAGGACGGTCACGGAATGCGGATGTGGCAGCGGAGCGGCAAACACCTGGCGATTATTACCGGGCGCTCATCACCGGCTGTTTCCGTGCGCAGCGCCGACTTAGACATTCAATATGTGTATCAGTCCGCTCATAACAAGCGCGAAACACTGGAGCGGTTTCTGAATGAGGCCGGAGCGCGCAAGGAGGAGATCTGTTATATCGGGGATGACCTGATGGATATTCCGGTAATGCGCGAAGTCCAGCTGGCGGTGGCGGTGGCGGATGCCAGCCCGGAAGCCCGGGAAGCGTCACATCTGGTAACCGGCGCGCAGGGCGGCCGGGGAGCGGTCCGGGAAGTGATAGATTTGCTGTTGAAACTACAGGGTAGCTGGAAAGAAGTTACCGAACGTTATTATTCATAGCCGTTCAAGGAACGCACACATGACACGAGCCTGGTATTATATCTGTCTGGGAATCAGTCTGCTCACAACGCTGCAGTGCGCAGCGGCGGCGGGAGACGACGAGGACGACAGCAAGGCTCAATTGGTAGACCATGTAGAGATGCGGGACACGGTGGTATTTTCTGAAATTGAAGAAAGCGGCCGCAAACGCTGGGAAGTCCGCGGAACCCGGGCGGAATCGGTCGGCAAGGATACTGTCCGGATATACGGGGTGAACGCGACAATCATCACTGATGACGACAAGAAGATTATCGTTATTACCGATTATGCCGATGTCAACACCAAAACGCGGGTTATCCAGACCGACCAGTACGTGACGGTCATGCAGGGCGACCATGTACTTACCGGAACCGGAATGCATGTCGACCCGGATGATAAAAAAAGAATCCAAATATTCAAGGATGTGCAGATCATCTCTGTCCGTAAGGATGATGAAACGGGTATTAACAAGCTGAATCCTGTACGATAACTATATGAATAATACACTGCTGAAAGGAAGTTTGGTTGTTTGTGCTGCGGCGGCGCTGTGGTGTGTGTCATCGTTCTGCGCACAAGAGAAGAAGGAAGAAGTCAAAACGACGATTACGGCCGATAAGCTGGAATACGACATTGAAGAAAACGTGGCCTATCTGCGCGGCCGGGTAGTCGTCAAGGATGACAGCGGAATTTTAGCGGCGGATAACGCCACGGTGTATTTCGGCACGAATAAAAACGCGAAGGCCGAAAACAGCTCGCTGAAAAGCAAGAATGTCGGCTCGTTTTACCGGGTCGTTGCCCTGGGCAACGTGAAAATATCCAGCGGCGAAAAGATTGTCGTAGCGGAAAAAGCAGTGTGGGACCGCACGGCTAGCAAAATTGTGCTCACCGGCGGACCGCCGATCGTGCAGCAGGGCAGTTCGTATGTCAGAGCTACCCGAATTGTCTATAACGTCGAAACGCAGACGTGTGAATTTTATCCAAATCCGGAAGTCGTTCTTCAGCCCAGCGCCGAAGACCGCAAACGCTTCACGGAATAATCATTATGCCCTATACCCTTATGAAACTATGCTGTTTAATTCTGCTGATGACCGCCGGAATAGCGGCCGCGGCCGAAAAGCCGGCGACTAATTCCGAAATTCGTATTACAGCCGAAAAGATCGAAATGCTGCGTGAAGAAGGCTGTATCGTTCTGCATGACAATATTAAAGTCGACATAGAGGACACGAAGATATCCGCCGATAAAGCGGTTGTGTTCCAGGATAAAACCAGCGGCGATTACAATAAAGTCGTTGCCGTCGGCAATGTCAAGTTAGTTACGCCCGACCGCACCGTAACCGGCACTAAAGCTGTCTGGGAAAAGGATAAAAATATAATCCTGATTACCGGCGCCCCGAAATTATATGAAAAAGACGGGCATACCATTGACGCGGACGCGATCCGGTACAATCTGGTGACGAAAAAGTGCACATTTGAGGGTGCGGCGGCCGCCAAAGTGAAAATCAATGAAACTATAAAAAAAGATTGGAAAAGCTTGTAATTCTACAGGAAGCGATACTATGCCAGCGACTAGTGAAGCAGTCTTATATACTGAAAAACTCGTAAAGACCTATAATAAACGCAACGTCGTTAAACAGGTTAATATCGAAGTGCATCCCGGCGAAATCGTCGGATTGCTCGGGCCGAACGGGGCTGGAAAAACAACAACCTTTTACATGATCGTCGGTATCATTCGTCCTAATGAAGGGCGGGT
>CAZCLS010000009.1:0-11470 GCA_964499565.1 uncultured bacterium | reverse complement strand
ACCTATTCTTTCCCGTTGCGGGTGATTGTTGCTAAAGCGGCTGATAGCGGCCTGGTGTCTGAACCAATACCTTCATTGCGGGGAGAACGGGCATAATTGAAAATAACTTTCAAGCAGGTGTTGCGATTGGATGAAACCGGCGCGGTAATGGTATACGTGCGCCAGGCCGGTGCAAGAAAAAGATTGGTCAGAGTCGCGGAATCCTGCAGCACGGTCATGCGCTGTACCTGGCTTGAAACGACAAAGGGCAGAACGGTAAGCTCCCATGTTCCGGCCGGAAGGTTTTTTTCTGTTGTCCAGGTAACGGAACCGGTGATTCCTTCGAGCCAGCGAAACGCGGGACCATCCGGCCATTGCTCGGGATAACTCCAATGATCAGACAGCCAGGCTGCTGATTGTTCAAGTCCGACTGGCAGGGAATTACCAGGGACAGGAGCATAGAATTCGGGAGTAATATCCGAAAGGGCCAGAGCGAGCATGCGATTATCGTCCCCGCGACCCAGCGAGCGGGGCGAGACCGGAAGGGCGTATTCCAGTAATAAACCCCGTTCTCCGGGCGGCAGATCAAACGGAACAGCAAAGCGCATTCGCTGCCAGTCACCGGCGATGGTTTGGGAGCCGAGACAATAGTTGCCCAGCCATAGCGTTATCGATTGTCCGCTGCGCGCGGGAGGATAATAAGGCAGGACAGATAATGTAAGCGCGCGCAATTGTGTGCTGTAAGAAGGCAGAAGCAGGGTACTGATGTAATCGCTGGACCAGCGATACTGCTTGCCGGATTGCCAGGTTTCCACGCGTCCCCAGCCGTCCAGGGCAGACCAGGAACCGGGAGACCAGGGTGGGGGAAGAGCTTTAGCATGCCGCTGGAAGGCTGCCAGGCGCGCCCGGAGTGCCGGGGCGTTTGAAAGAGAACTAAGATCGTCAGCGCCGCTGAACAGCCAGGCTGCCCATAACGCGTCCTCAATCTGGCGATGGCGCGGCGCCAGGGACAGAGCATGGTCGAGTACCCGGCAGGCGCGTTGCCAGTAGGACGTGCCGCTGGTTTTCCGCGCGTATAAGGCGTAAACCGGAAATGGTTCGTAAGGGATGCGGATCCGGTCGTACTCATTAAACTGAGAATCGGTCCCGGCGGGCAAGGGAGGAATCGGCAGGTAATAGACTAACGGATTGGATTTCAAACCGGAGCGTGGTGAGGCGGTAGAAAAAGTGCTGTCAAAGTAACTTAAATCATAAAAGCGCTGACTGATATAAAAAGGTATGCCGCGTTCACGCGCATCGCGTGACAACCGGGCTATCTGTTTCCAGTCTGCGATTCGTTCGTATCTGACATAATAGCGGGTGGCATTACCGATGATGTAGGCGTATTGGCCCATGCAGAGGCCCAGCCATACGATACCGGCGGCGAAGAGGATTCGGCGCGGAAAGGGAGGCAGAACAGCCCTGCGCGCCAGAGACAGCAGAGAGAAGGCCCCCGCTACAAACAGCATAAGCAGGGCCGGTGTCGTATACTGGATATGGCGGGAATCGAAAACAATCCGGTAATAATCGAGAGTGAACCAGCGTACCAGGGTATCCCCGGCAATAATCCACACCGTCAGCAAAACCGCCAGTCGCCAGTCCCGCGCGAAATACCAGACCAGCCCGGCCGGAATAATCAGCCACACCGGGATAAACCATTGAGCATACCTGAAATTCTGATGCAAAGAGAAGAACAGGCTCTCAAGAGATATGTGACGGAAGCACGCGGTAATGGTGTAATGCAGGAACGCGGCATAGGAAGCGTGAGATACGGGTGGCGGTTCATTGGCGGATGAAAACACATAACCATAACGGTAAGCGCAGTAGGCAGCGACGAAGGCCAGTGCAACACCGGCGGTGATGACCGCAGCAATCAATCCGACGCGCCGCGCGGAGAAGGGCGGACGGATGCAGGCGAGAAGGGCGGTTGTAAACGCCAGGATAGCCCAGAGGGGAATGCCTTCAATCCGGGTGAGAAAGATACCGGCCCCGCCCAGGAAAAAGGCGGCTAACCAGGCGACGCGTCGAGGAGAACGCAGCCATTCCCAGCCGGCCCATGCGGCTAAGATGGTAAAAAAGGATAGCATGCCATAGGCGCGGCAAAGACAGGTATGCTGAATAAAGCAGGTAGCCAGACCGAGGCAGAACATACCTGCCAGGGCTTGCCAGCGTCCTGAGGCGCGTTTGAGCCAAATACCGAGCAGCAGCACGGTAAGCCAGGAAGCGATGATATTCGGCAGACGGATGCATACTTCGCTGCCGGTATGCAGGCTGATATGGTAAACGAGCCAGTCGTTTAATGCGCGCCGGTGAGTGAAATTCCAGTGCTCCATGCGCGGGGCATGAATGTTCATGGTAAGAATTTCATCCCGCCAGAAACCTTTATCCCAAACGCCGGCGACACGGAGAGAGAGAGACATCGCAGTGATGCAGACGGCGCAAAAAATCCATATCCAGCCAATCAGACGGGAAGCCCGGCTTTTTGAAGCATTAGTTTGCATAGTCTATACATACTACGAAATCCGGTCTGATGAGTCAATCAGAATATCAAAACAATGTGCCCGAATGGCACACCTGTGCTTTCACGGCACATGCACTCTGATCAGCAGAAGGTCAAAAGGACCGGATGTTTTAATAAACATAAGAATATCAATAAGATACAAACATGGCATTGATGTTGCTATAGCTGTAATGCCGGTATGATACCATTCCGGCGCGTTTTTGATTTTTTATGCTGAAACATAAACTATACATCAGGAGTCAATAATATGACACATTCTTCAAAGAAAGTAATTGGCATAGACCTGGGAACCACCAATTCATGCGTAAGCATAATGGAGGGTGATGAGCCGAAAGTCATTCAGAATAGTGAAGGCGGCCGGACGACACCCTCAGTAGTAGCGTTTACAAAAGACGGGGAGCGGCTGGTAGGAACAGTGGCCAAGCGGCAGTCGATAACCAATCCTGAACGCACAATCTTTTCCATTAAGCGTTTTATGGGCCGGCGACATGCCGAAGTAGCGGAAGAGGAAAAGTTTGTTCCGTATGAAATTGATGAAAACAGCAGCGGCGAAGTAGTTGTTAAAATCGATGGCAAAGAATATACGCCGCCGGAAATATCAGCGATGATTCTGCAGAAAATGAAAAAAACTGCCGAGGATTATCTGGGTGAAACTGTTACTAAAGCGGTCATTACCGTTCCGGCATATTTCAACGACTCGCAGCGCCAGGCCACGAAAGATGCCGGGCGCATCGCGGGACTTGAAGTGCTGCGGATAATAAACGAACCGACCGCGGCCAGCCTGGCATACGGCCTTGACAAGAAAAAGGAAGAAAAAGTAGCCGTGTTCGACCTGGGCGGTGGTACGTTCGACATATCAATCCTTGAAATCGGTGAAGGCGTGTTTGAAGTAAAGAGCACCAATGGCGACACGCATCTGGGCGGAGACAATTTCGACCAGGTAATAATCGATTATATCGCCGATGAATTCAAGCGCGAAAACGGGATCGACCTGCGCAATGATAAAATGGCCTTGCAGCGTTTGAAAGAAGCGGCTGAAAAAGCCAAGTGCGAACTGTCGTCCTCCACGCAAACGGATGTCAGCCTGCCGTTTATTACCGCTGACGCCAACGGACCGAAGCACTTGCAGATAGTGCTTACCCGGGCAAAACTGGAACAGTTGTGTGCCGGCTTGATTGAGCGCACACGCAAACCATGCCTGAACGCGTTGAAGGACGCCGGACTCAAATCGTCAGAGATCGATGAGATCATCCTGGTAGGCGGCATGATCCGCATGCCGGCGGTGCAGAACATAGTCAAGGAGATTTTCGGGAAGGAACCGCATAAAGGCGTCAATCCGGATGAAGTAGTAGCGGTTGGCGCGGCGATCCAGGGCGGTGTTCTGATGGGCGATGTGAAGGATGTGCTGCTGCTGGATGTGACACCCTTGTCACTTGGAATTGAAACCCTGGGCGGGGTAATGACAAAGCTGATTGAACGCAATACAACAATACCGTGCAAGAAAAGCCAGGTATTTTCAACCGCAGCGGACAACCAGACCGCGGTGGACATAAAAGTACTCCAGGGCGAACGTGAAATGGCGGGAGATAATCGGCTGTTAGGCAATTTCCAGCTGGTTGGGATTCCATCGGCGCCGCGCGGGATGCCCCAGATTGAAGTTGGGTTTGATATTGACGCGAACGGAATCGTGCATGTATCGGCCAAGGACCTGGGCACGGGCAAGGAACAGAAAATCAAGATTGAATCATCCAGCGGGCTGGATGACAGTGATATAGACCGGATGGTAAAGGAAGCTGAGGAACATGCCTCGGAAGACCATAAGAAACGTGAACTTATAGACCTGCGCAACCAGGCGGACCAATTGGTATATCAGACGGAAAAAACGCTCAAGGAGCATGGGGATAAGATACCGGAAAGCGAGCGTAAAGCCATCGAAGAAGCGGTGAAAAAGTTGAACAGCGTCAAGAGCACCGACAACGCCGACGAGATCAAAACGGCAATGGAAACGCTGAATCAAGCGTCGCACAAACTTGCGGAAGCGATGTACAAGGAAGCGCAGAGCAAGCAGCAGACCCAGGCCGGCCCGGAGCAACATGAAGCGGAAGGCGGCGGAAAGGAAGCGGAAGCAGGCGCCAATGAGGATGATGTCGTCGATGCGGATTTTGAAGAAGTAAAAGACTAAAGAACTGGACAGCGCGCGAGCGCGGGCTGTCCCGTATAAACTCTGAGATATCAAATCAGAAGAGAACTGCATACTATAACTAATGATGTAACCAAAGGAGAGAACGTATGAAAATTAAACCACTCTCAGATCATCTTCTCGTACAGCGAGTAGAACCGAAAGACACCGTAAAAGGTGGGATCGTTATACCTGAATCGGCGAAGGAAAAGCCGCAGGAAGCGATTGTCAAGGCAGTCGGCCCGGGCCGGCTTGATGAGGGTAAACGCGTGCCGGTCGACATTAAAGTCGGTGCGCGTGTTCTGATCACCAAGTATGGCGGAACGGACATAACGTATGATGACGTGCAGTATCTCATCGTTCGTGAAGACGATGTGCTGGCAACATTTGAATAAGCACAACCGCAGTAGTTAATCATTCAATACAGGAGAATATATTATGGCAAAACAATTGCTGTTTGATGAAAAAGCTCGTGCCGCGATTCTGAAAGGAGTGGAGACACTGAGCAAGGCCGTTAAAGTGACCCTTGGACCAAAAGGGCGCAACGCTATCCTTGACAAGAAGTTCGGCTCCCCGACGATTACCAAGGACGGTGTCACGGTCGCAAAAGAAATCGAGTTGGAAGACCCGTTTGAAAACATGGGCGCGCAGATGGTCCGTGAAGTCGCGTCAAAAACGTCTGATGTCGCCGGTGACGGAACAACGACCGCGACGGTGCTGGCGGAAGCTATTTACAAGAAAGGCTTGAAATTCGTGGCGGCCGGCGCCAATGCCATCAGCGTCAAACGCGGGATCGACCGCGCGGTCGAAGTGATCGTAGAGAAGCTGAAAGGGATGTCAAAACCGGTTGAAAAGGAAAAAGAGATTCAGCAGGTTGCAACGATTTCGGCTAATGGCGACAGTGAAATCGGTAAAACGATCGCGGAAGCCATGCAGAAAGTCGGCAAAGACGGCACCATTACCGTTGAAGAAGCCAAAGGAATCGAAACCACACTGGATGTCGTGGAAGGCATGCAGTTTGACAAGGGTTATCTTTCACCTTATTTCATCACCAATCCGGAATCGATGGAATGTATCATGGAAGAACCCTACCTCCTGATCCATGAAAAGAAGATCAGCAGCATGAACGACCTGCTGCCGCTGTTGCAGAAGATCGTTCAGACCGGCAAGCCGTTAGTGATCATTGCGGAAGATATAGAAGGCGAAGCGCTGGCGACGCTGACGATCAACAAACTGCGTGGAACGTTCCAGTGCTGCGCGGTGAAAGCGCCTGGATTCGGTGATCGCCGCAAAGCCATGATGGCCGACATCGCGATTCTGACCGGCGGCACCTTTATCAGCGAAGACCTTGGTCTGAAGCTGGAAGGTGTAGACCTGGATGTGCTTGGCCGTGCCGGACGCATTGTAATCGATAAGGACGCAACGACGATCATTGAAGGCAAAGGCAAATCGAAGGACATTAAGGGCCGTGTCGAACAGATCAAAGCTGAGATCGAACGGTCAACCAGTGATTACGACCGCGAAAAACTGCAGGAACGCCTGGCAAAATTAGCCGGTGGCGTGGCGGTCATCAAAGTTGGCGCCGCGACGGAAACCGAACTCAAAGAGAAAAAAGCCCGCGTTGAAGACGCGCTGCATGCGACGCGCGCGGCGGTTGAGGAAGGCATTGTGGCGGGCGGTGGCGTAGCATTGCTGCGCTGTGAAAGTGCTCTTGACGACCTGAAGTTGAAGGGTGATGAGAAGATCGGCATCCAGATCATTCGCGAAGCGATTGAAGCACCGACCCGCATGTTGTGCGATAATGCCGGTGTGGAAGGCTCGATTGTCGTTGAGCGCATTAAATCCCAGGAAACTAATTTTGGGTATAATGTCGCGACCGACAAGTATGAAGACCTGGTGGCGGCCGGTGTAATCGACCCGACTAAGGTAACACGTTCGGCGCTCCAGAATGCTGCTTCAATAGCAGGATTGCTGCTGACCACCGAATGCATGATAGCGGAAATACCTGAGAAGGAAGCTCCGATGCCCTCCGGTGGACATGGCGGTATGGGCGGCATGGGCGGCATGATGTAAACGGTATAGACGCACACAGTAAAAAAACAGCGGAAGCAGTGCTTCCGCTGTTTTTTTAATGATATTTCTGATACATCACAAAAATAGTGTTCCGTTCCATCCCCTCGAGAATTTAGGGCTGTCAGGGAATCTTGATTTCCTGGCCGATTTTTAAATCCGGTGTAGTCGCGCCATTATATTCCATGAGTTCCTGATAGCTGATACCGAATTGTTTGCCGATTTTGTAATAGCTGTCACCGGTTTGCACGGTATAGACTTTGGCGCCGCCCGCTGAAACTGACGATGCGGCCTTCGAAGAAACTGATGAACCTTTTCCCGAGGGAATAGTCAGCGTTTTGCCGATTTTCAGCACAGCGTTGGGATCGATGCGATTGGCATCAGCGAGAGCCCGGACGGAAACATTATAGCGCCGGCTGATGCTCCAGAGTGTATCACCTTTCGTAACAATATGGGTATTACCGGAAGACGAGGGGTAAGAACGGGATGGTTTGTTGTATTCCGGGTAGCCTTGAGATGTTGAGGTGTATGAAGGCGAAACGTAGCCGGGAGCCGTGGAATATGTATCCTGTCGAGCAACAGGCGTGTAGTATTCGGTGCCGGGGAGAGCTTCCACATTCGGGTCGAATCCGATGTCAACGCTGTCCGACGTATCCAGGTCGACAAATGTTGCCGAGTCGGATGGAGAATCGACCATCAGGTCTTCATCAAACGCGGTTGATTCCATCACCAGATCATCTTCAGGTTTTTTTCCTGCACAAGCAGTCAGCAGGGCGAGGCACATACCCATAAGCGCAAGCCCGCGGAGAAAATGCATATTCATAGAACTGTACCTGTAAAGTGGTTAGAGCAACTGAAACAATAAAAAATACTGTTTACCGATAGTAAGATTATAGCACAAGTGTAACACGAACGCAAAATCTCTGATTTTTATATAAAAAGAAAGGCGTTAGCGTGAAAATCAGAGCAATTTTCGGATTTCAGCGCAGGTGCTGCTGTGAGAAACTTCAAGAGATTCAATCAGAGAGTCCAGCTGCGCGGTATCATGCATTTCGATTTTAGACTGCAGTTCCCGCAATAATTCTTCAAGCTGGACAGCGCCGATGGTCGCGCTGGCGCCTTTCAGATCGTACACAGCTTCGTGCAGATGATGCATGTTGCCGGCATGATAACTGCCGATAAGGCGTTTGACATCATGAGCCGATTCGGACAGGAAGCGGTTAAAGATTTCGCTGAAGAACGACGACCCCATGTGTTTAAAGGTTTCCAGCGTTTCGGGATTCAGCGTGGTACTGGTTCTTGACCGGGTGTCGGATTCAGCGCCGCTCATGGCGGTTTGCGTTTTACTGGCCCAGCGGGAGATGACCAGACGCAGTTCTTCGCGCCGGATCGGTTTGGCGATGTAGTCATCCATTCCGGCGTCCAGGCATTTCATGCGGTCGCCCTTCATGGCGTTGGCGGTCATGGCGATGATAGGAATGTGATTGCCAGTTTGCTGTTCCTGTTCCCGGATAAGACGGGTTGCTTCATACCCATCCATATTTGGCATCTGGATATCAAGCATAATAATATCGATCGACTGACTGGCAAGAGCCTTGATTACTTCTTCACCATCTGTTACGGAAATAGTCGAATAGCCGTCTCGCCGCAGAATGTTGGTTGCGAGCAGTAAATTGGTCGGTTTGTCATCGGCCACAAGAATAGTAAGCGCGTGGGGAGCCGGGACCGTTGAGACGATCTTTTTCATGCTATTTCCAGCTGAGGGGCCGGAAAGAATATCACTGTGTTTTTTGAGATTGACCGTGAAATGAAAGGTAGTGCCAAGCCCTTCTTCACTATCGAACCAAATCTGTCCTCCCATCATGGCAACCAGCCGTTTACTGATTGACAAGCCAAGGCCGGCACCTTTGTAGCGTTTGCTGATGAAACCGTCACCCTGCGTAAAAGTATTGAAAACCGTAGAACTGATTTTTTTTGAAATACCAATACCGGTATCAGTGACGCTGACAAGAATGTAGGCATGGTCACTGGAACTGGTAGAGGCACATTTCTGCCAATGCTCAAAGACATCCTGAGGCAAATTTTTGATGATATTGGGATCGAACGTCCGCACGTTAACTTCAACACCGCCATTTTCAGTAAATTTCGAGGCGTTTCCAAGCAGATTCAATAGAATCTGGCGAAAGCGGACAGGATCAGCATAGACGCATTCCGGAACATAGGGCGAGATGGTAACATTTACATATAACCCCTTTTTTTCAGCCTGCAGCCGGATAATATTGACGGTGTCAATAATATTCTGATGCAGCAAAAAGCGCTGCGGTTCAAGATTAAGTTTATCGGCTTCGATTTTGGCAAAGTCCAGAATATCATCAATAATCACCAGCAAATCTTCAGTGGACGACCTGACAATCTGAAGATTCTCGCGTTGTTCCTCGGACAGGGAGGTTTCGAGGGTTAGTTCGGTAAAGCCCATAATAGCATTCATGGGAGTTCGGATTTCATGACTCATATTTGCCAGGAATTCACTTTTGGTCTGGCTGGCGTCTTCCGCGGCGGTTTTGGCGTCGCGCAGTTCCTGTTCCATGCGTGTTCGCTCGGTTATTTCTGTCGTGAGATGCAGATTCATCTCCTCCAGTTTCCGTCTCTGGCTATCGACATTCTCACGATAAATTTTGAATTTTTTCTGGATGCCGATGGAAAACAATACCAGGATTGCCATTGCTATCGAAAGGAACAGGATAAAGATAAGCATGGAAAACCAGGTTTTAACCTCAAGCTGGTCGGATAGCTGGGCTTTTTTCTCGGTGATGACAGCATTCAAATCCGAGAACTCTGCTTCCTGTCCGATCAACCACTGCCAGGGGCTGTACAACCGGTAATAGGTGAGGGTAGTGATATTAGTCTGACCGTTGATGGTGTTATCCCAGGCAGTTAGAAACATATCGTTCCGTTCGGCAACGGTAGTGAGCAGCCGCTTGAAATCAAATAATTTATTTGGAACGGAAAGAGATGCATCAATAAAAATGTTAGTGGGTGAAGGTAAGGTGGGGGAAACCAGCAGGCACGCGGAGAGTGACCCGGTCGCGGTTTGTCCGAGTTCGTAGACATACATCGAGTAATGGTTTTTTTCGCGCTGGTTGAGATGCGCGATATAGTCCAGGCATTCCGTTTTCAGGTCGTTTTCGATTGCATGCAGATTGACTCCCGCACACACATACAAATCCAGCGGGGCGAAATATTTCACAAAAGCGATTTTGGGATAGACCTGATTATACTCAAAGCCGGGACGATACCAGTAATAGCTGACATAGCCTTCGCTATTGGATTTGATGGTATCCAGTGCCGCGGCTTTTACACGCCCGACTGTTGCCGGCTGCAGAGGCAGCTGTTTTCGCGGCACGAAGTCTGAATCGATAGGCAGCAATTCTTTAATATCATCCAGGTTGTCGATAAGAAAGTACTTAGTATTGTCAGTAAACTTGACGGGCAGGAGAGCCGCGGTTATCTCATCCCGAATCGTTTCTTTGGAAACCGAACCGTGTTCCCGGGTGTAAATATTCGTTGCCAGGGAATAGCCATGGTAAACCCGTTCCTGCAGGCGGACTTTTAAGTTGGCTTCCAACAAGGCGCGCCGAAAATCGAATTCATTTTCCAGGCGCGCGACTATATCTTTCAGATGTACCCGCTTCTGGGAAATATAATCGAATTCGAGTCGGGTGCGTTCAAACGAAAAATCCCGGTAAGCGCTTGAAAGAAATATATATACAAGAGAAAATGCCAGCAAAGCCATGACTAATAATGTGCTTAGCAGGCTCAGCAAGGCATACCTATGTTCATGGTGGCGTTCCTTCATAAGTAGTATTATCTCAAATTTTGGTTATAAGGTAAAGAGGGTCTGCCTGAAAATTATCAATAATGCGGAATTAGGGATAGGGTATTGAGTGGACTATTGAAGAGCGCTTTTGTATTATGACCTTTATTCTACAGAAGTTAGACTGAAAATTATGGTATACTGTTAGTGGCAACTACACAGGAGTAATCAATGCAAAGACAGATTGATATTGGCATATGTTTTCGGGAAGCCTGGCGCGGATTCAAATTGTGGTGGATTCCGCTGTGCATAGTGGCGTCGGTTATTCTGTTCAGTCAGTCATGGCTGCCACACTGGCTGCTGGCCGACAGCGCCCGGGAATTCATCCCGTTTAAAACGGCATATGAAGAGTTCCGATCGGAATTGACGGATGGCATAAAACCGGTCACTGCCGCTTCGCAGGAACTGGTCGACCGCTGGGCCGAACTGGCCGCGAAGGAGGAAACATTCGAGGCTGTCAAAGGGCTTGTGATGCGGCTGCTCATCGTTACAGGCGGTTTGTATCTTCCCATTTGCCTGTTGCAGATACTGATGATAGTGTTATCAAAAGCCGCGGTATTTACTCGCGAAAAGGATGTCAGAGATACACAGGGATCCCGGTCAACGATTCTGTCGGATATGACGTATGGTCTGCGGGCTTTAGGCACAGACCGGACAGTGCAGCGCGATATGAAGCGCAGCTTGCTGACCACGGTAAGCTATGGATTTCTGACCGCGGTAAAATTGTTTGCGTTCTTTTATGGATTTCTGCCTCTGCTGCTTGTTTTTGTCTGGGAACCGCCATTGATAGGTATCCTGCTGCTGCTGC
>CAZCLS010000008.1:4726-22200 GCA_964499565.1 uncultured bacterium | reverse complement strand
CCCTGACGGGTAGCCGTATGCACAGCATCTACTTCGTTGCGAGACACGTGGCGTATAAAAATACGCTTGCGTATCTCACGCCTCGTATCTACTGCACCTACGTCTATCGCGGAATTAGGGTGGAATGCATGCTTGCACCGTGCCGACACTCCGGATGTCTCCCCCTGAAGCCCGTGAAGGACTGACTGCCCGAATGTTAGGGAGTGGGGCGAAGCGGTGGGGCTTCATTCAAACTGATTCACCGGCGACGCGAGGTCACCGGGGTCTTTATGGAAGATGGTTGATGGATGATGAGGAGTGTTCAGGGTTCAGGGTTCAGGGTTCAGGGTTCAGGGTTCAGGGTCACTGAACATTACTCCATTATTCCAATCATAAAGCCTACACACCCGGCCTCATCCGTCGAAAGCCGGACAGGCCGAGACCGGCTACAATCCCATTACTCCATTACTCCATTTCGGGCGGACACATGGGTCCGCCCCTACACATTCATCAGCTCAAGCCGAGAAAGTTTGATACAGCGGGGCCGTAGCCGGCCATATCGATAGCTACCGGTATCAGCAGCACACCCATGCAATGACTGCGCCGGCTGTGGAAAGCGATAGGGATCAGACCGATTGCTGTAGCGACAACCATGACTCCCAAGCCGTTCAAGCCGGTAAAACCGACAATTAAAGAAACCATGATAAGGATCGTCGCATAGGAAGCATAGCGATAATCAATGCGTTGAATAAACAGGATAACCAGCCGCGCCAGAAGAGAGAGCAGGACAAAAGAGACCGCAGTGGAGACAGCCATAGCGGCCAGGATCATGGCATAATCGGCAGGGCCGCGGGGGATAAACATAGTCCGCAGCATATTAGCGAGGCCGCCCCGAGTAAGACTGGCCATGGGGACAAAGAGGAGCATAAAGGCGCCGACGTAATAGACGAACTTGGAAGTACCCTGAGAAATAATAAAGGAGCGTTCATCATTCTGGGCGGTAGCGTGCCCGGCGAGGAGGCCGCCGATACCGCCGGTAACGATCGGGAAGAAGGCGGCGAAGAAGCCGCCCAGGAATCCGGCGCTGATACCGCGGAAGGCGATAAACGCGGAACAATCGACCGAGCGCGGGATGTACTGTTTAGGTATTTCGGCACCGGAGATAATATTTTGAATCACCCAGGGAACACCGAACAAGCCGACAAAAGCGGGCATAATATTCGAGAAGGCGAAATCGGCCGGAACGGGAGATTTACGCAGGAGAATAAAACCGAGCCAGCCGGAGAGGACAAGGGTCAGGATACCGGCCGCCAGAGATTTCCAGGCATCCAGGAAGCGGGCCAGACGATTTGGCCCGCGGTCACCGCCGCGCGGAAACTCCGACATAACCATGTACGCGAGGATCAGCACCAGGATCCAGAACAGGTTTGGATTAAGGACTGAGCGTGCGATCGGGAGGATTTTAGGCAGCAGGGGAGCTGTAAGCAGCAGACAGGCGACACCGCCCAGGGCGCCGATCGCGCTGAGCATGGTGGCTTCATAGCCGCGGCCCTGCATCAGGTATTTCTGAGTAGGAAACACCATCAGGATCGCGCTTTCATCCGGGGCGCCGAGGAAGACGGTAGGAATAGTATTAATCATGGCCCAGCCGACGATCAGGCCCATCATAAAGGGCATGACAATATACGGGTCGCTGCCCCAGGCAGAGCGGGAGACGGCGGCGTGAAAGGCGATCAGCAGCATGGCGATGTTATAAACATGCATTGCGGGCAGGCAGCCGACGACAGCCGACACGAGCGTGCCGGCCAGGGAAGCCATAGTAACTTTAAGACAGAGAAAAATCATTCTGAGCTACGGGTAAAATCAGCGGCGGATGATAGCCGGATCTGGTTAACACCGCGATAGGTATTGATCGTACCGCTTACGCGCACAGGCATGCCGGTGCTCGGTTTTTGGGGCAGAGCATCCCAGGTTTTCTGCCACAGGACTACCGGCATCGATACCGTGCCGTCTGTAATGGTAACCGTATAAGGACTTCGTTCGGAGAAGGGAGACGTGATTGACGTAACGGTACCGGCAGCACAAATAGAACTGCCATCGGGGAGAGCTTGGGCGTCTTTCAGAGAAACAAGGGAAGTTCCGGTACTGACCGCGGCAGGAGAGTCCTTGGTGGCGGCCTGTGTTTTTTGGCCGGCCGCCGGGGTGGCAGCAGCAGGCGCTGCGGGTGAGGCGACCGGGAGGGCAGCGGCATTAGTGCCGGCAGTCTGCAGAACATAATCTTTGGAATGCATCAACTTTAATTGTTTCTGTCCTTTGAAACTGTTAATAGGACCGGCGACACGGACAGGGGAGCCGGGATGCGGTTTCTGGTCTTCGGGAATATGCTGCCAGGTTTGTTCCCAGCACACGACTGGGAAAGGCTGGCCGGGGGCTTGCAGAAAAATTGTGTAAGGCGCCTGAGTACCCTCATGCGGTTTCTGGACCACCACAACGACGCCGGTGATGATCACCCGCACGCCATCTTCCAGGGCGGCAATGGCAGACAGGGGAGTAATAGCGTTCTGCCCCGGGGCAGCAGATTGTTCAGCTGAAAGTTTGGAAGCGGAATTGGGCTTCTCGGCTGTAGCGACCGGGTTTACAACCGGGGTGGATTTGGCGGTGGGGATAACCGTCGCGGCCGCGTCGGACCCGCCTGCCTGGGCTAACACGACCAGGTCGGCGGCGTTTTCAATTTGGAGCTGGGGCTTGCCGCGATAGGCACCTTTGGAGGCCTGGACTTCAATACGGGTACCTTCCACAAGCTTTTCGCGGTCGGCGATTTGATCAAACTGAGTGCCCCAGATAACCAGCTCACTGGAGCCGGTTTCATCTTTAACGGCAATGCGGTACGGAGCGCGTTCGGAAGACGGAAAATAAATGCGCGAGACCAAAGCGGCCAGTTTGACATTTTCGCCGTCTTCGACATCAGCCAGGTCGGCCAGGGAAACGGGCCGGACGTCAGTAGCGCTCAGCACTTCAATGTGTTGAGGATTCTGGAGGAGGAGACTGACGGAATCACCTTCAGTGATCCGGACGGAGCCGGACACTTTAACCAGGTCACCGCGTCTGAGAGACAGGCCTTCGTTGTTCAGCGCGGCAGCGACCTGGCGGTAGGCGCGCACGCGCAGGTCACCGGTATCATCTTCGAGAGAAAAGCCGAGGCCGGTAAGCGAATCACCATCACGATAAAAGCGCAGGGGCTGGGACACATGGCCCTGAACGCTGATGTAGCCCATATTCATCGCGGGGGAGATATCGCCGATTGGTTTGGAAGGGATATCGCGGTAGAAGGCCATCAGATGCAGGCAGACCATGCCGGCGAGAGCGATGATTAGAGAAGAGTATCTCAGGATTTTGAGTGGAACGCGTTTTTTAAGACCGGTGCCGCAGTACGGGCAGTTGTCATAGGCGCCGACAAAGCGCTGACAACTCGGGCAGACAGAGCCGGACGGTGACGAAACAGATTCAGGGGAAGCATTCATAGTACCCTCATACATAGAAGCGTTAGATTATTGAGCGCCCAGGAACTGGCGTGCCTTGGCGATACGTTCAATTGCCAACATATAGGCGGCGGTACGGGAATCGACGGATTTCTCCAGTGAGTACTTTTTAAGGCGCGCACAGGCTTGTTTTAATTTCTGTTCGAGCTTAGTCAGAACTTCCTGTTCCTCCCAGTAATCTTCGTGTTGATTCTGGAGCCATTCGAAATAGGAGACAATAACACCACCCGAATTAGCCAGGATATCAGGAATAAACACAACGCCCTTGTTGTGCAGGTGAATATACGCCGCGGGAGTAATCGGACCGTTGGCGCCTTCGCCAATGCAGGCCGCCTTGACGCGCGGGGCGTTATCACGGCCGATGACATTTTCGCGGGCGCAGGGCAGGAGAATATCGCAGTCATATTCAAGCAGCTGTTGGGCGGGGACAGTACCGCGGTAGCGTTTTTTAAGTTCGGGCAAACCTTCCGCGGCGCGCAAGGCGAACATAGCTTCGATATCGAGGCCTTCGGGATCATACAATCCTTCGCCGAAGATGGCAGGGTCGATCAGGCCGATAACCCGGGCGCCCATCCGGACAGCTTTAAGAGCAGCGTACATGCCGACATTACCGAAGCCCTGGATAATAACGGTTTTATGTTCAACCGGGAAAAATTCATTCACACAGATCAGCAAACCGAATCCGGTCGCTTCAGTACGGCAGTACGAGCCGAACAGTTCGATAGGCTTGCCCGTAACGATACCGGGGATAGTACGGTCGGCCCACAATTCGGTATAGCGTTTAAACATCCAGGCCATGACCTGGGTATCGGTACCCATATCGGGAGCGGGGACATCCTTGTCGGGGCCGAGGATATCATTAAACACGCGGATATAGGCTTTAGCGAGGCGTTCTTTTTCGGACAGGGACAGTTTGGTCGGATCGACCGCGACACCGCCTTTCGCTCCGCCGAAAGGAATGCGGGCCAGGGCGCATTTCCAGGTCATGCCGGAAGACAGGGCGACGATTTCATCACGGTTAACCTGGGGGTCCCAGCGGATACCGCCTTTAAAGATGCCGCAATCATTATTATGCTGGGAGCGAAAAGCGTGCAGGCAGCGGATAGTGCCGTTATCCATTTGGAGGCTGATTTTACGTTCGACGACACTATCGGGTTCAATCAGGCGTTCCTGGATGTTTTTACCGGGGAACTGCAGATCAAGGTTAAGTTTTTCAAAAGCTTTTTCGAGGTAATAATTCAGATTTTCAAGCAGAGCGGCATTGAGCGGGTAATCTTTCCAGTCAAGCTGTGCGATGTCTGTTTCGGTGTGCATGATAATCCTGTATGAGTGTTAGTCGGCTGTTGGAACAGCCGCCGGCTTCATCTTCAGCGCGTGAGCGGCAGATGAAACGGGAGCGGAATATAAGGTAGTATATACTGGGCGATGGTCGGAGGCGATTTCAGCCTCGGGACCGTTCCAAATCCGGGCTGAACCGCCCGGTATTTTGCGGGCGACAGCGGGACTGACGAGAATATGGTCGAAAGCGATAGGCGGAAAAGCGGAGCGTTTCCCGCCGTACCAGGTAAAGCTCCGTCCGGCGGGATCGCCGGCCGGCAAGCGCAGCAGCGGAACACCGGGGATGGAGGTATACACGCCAAGAGAAGCGCTGCCGGGATCATCATTGAAATCGCCGGTGACAATGATATTGGCATTACTTGATCCGGCAAACAATTCTGAAAGGATGACAGCGGCTTCTTTAGCCTCAGCCACGCGGCGATAAAAGGCTTGGGTTCCGCCATTGCGGGAGGGGGCGTGCAGCACAAACACATGTAATTCGGGAAAGCCGAACGGTTTGAAGCGGGCATGCAGGAGATCGCGGCTGAAGCGGCGGGGTCTATTTCGGACGCTGAATTCGCGGTCCTGATAGGATGTCACGGACAGGACCGGCACACGAGCCAGCAGGGCCACATCGATACCGCGGCTGTAGTCATCGGCATGACTGTTATTTCCTTCGATGAGAATCTGATGGGTATAATGCATATCCTTAAGCCAGGCGGCATTGAATTCTTCCAGAAAGCCGCGATTCTCGACTTCCTGCAGGGCCAGGATATCGGGGTTGACCTTTTTGATGATAGAAGCTAAGGCGTCCAGGGCTTTGAAACTTTTAGGCTGGGTATCAGTATTAGTATCCATGTCCTGAACATAGGGATCGTCATAACGGTCGAAAAAGTTTTCGAGATTATAGGTCGCCACGCGCAGGGAATTGCTCTGCTGCGCGCCGGCCGCGGAGAACGGAGCGGGAAGCGCCAGAACAATTGCCAGAAAGAGCAGAGAAAAGATATTCGGGCGTGTAATCACGATAACGTCCTGGAGCTTTTTTTTTGATATTTCACAAGCAAAACAGCCAGAAGCAGGCAGCCAAAGCCGGCCGGTTCAGGAATACTTTCATCACTGGCGGAGCCGGCGGAAACAGGAGCGGGATACCAGTCGCCGGAGCGATTTGAATCGTAATACCGGTTTTGAAACGATTCAAACAGGAAGCGGGAAATACCCTGGTTATGAGCGGGCGGCGTTGGGCCGCCATCGGGAGAAGCGCAAACGGCATAGAGCTTATACATGAGGGCGTTGGTCGGGTCGGGAGCATAATTCCAGTACTCAGGGCAGAGGCTTGCCAGGTCGCTTTCGATTTCATTATCGGAAGGAACAGCACTGTCGGCATCGTACCAGGCTACCGCGTCAATAATCCGGGTTTGATCATCGAAGAGGCCAATGGCATCGGTGGAAGAGGGTCGCAGGGTGTTTTTGACGTAATAGACCGTCAAAACGCCATCGGGCTCGGATGTGGTTTCGGTAATGCCGTTCGTATCGAAGAGAACCAGGGCGTAATGGCCTGGAAGCAGGAGAGCGCTGACGCTGGAAAAGGTGGACGTGTCGGTGCCGTCCAGGTCGCTGATAATATAGCCGGAAATATCGACGGTACGGGAATCCTGGTTAAAGACTTCGACAAAATCCTGAGTCAGGGCAGTCGTATTCTGCCAGACGCCGATTTCAGTAATGAGCAGATCGGCGGGCATAATCTGGCGGGGATTGTCCGAGCCCGGGGTGCGGGAGTCGGTAGCAAGCCAGTCATCGTTCAGATCGGTATCGATATACACTCCCGCTTCATTCCGCCAGCGGGCGATGCAGGCGGCGGAACGCTGAACAGAGCGGGCATCGAACTGCAGGTCATTCGTAACCTGCGGATAGCGCCAGTTAAGCATAGAGATGGCATTAAAATCGGAAAGTTCACCAGCAGCCACTCCATCGCTTTTGGCATATACAACGCCATCGACCGGGAAGCCGGAGACATCGATAAGGACAACTTGATCATCGGTACTGGCGCTGAAATCGAGTTGAGCGGCGATATAGAGCTGCAGCACGCCGTCGCCGGCGGAAGAGGAATCCGAGGAGGAAGGAAGGCCCTGCTGCACTAAGGCATAATCGCCGGGCAGCAGCACAGCGGACTGAGAAGCTATACTTTGAACGGAGCCGTCCAAATCATCCAGAGCCCAGCCTGACAGGTCTACAGCGACGGAGCCGACATTAAACAGTTCAACATATTCATTAGAAATATTCTCAGCACCGCTGCGGAAAACATCGACTTCAGTCAGAATAATCCTGGAGCGATCCTGAATCTGGGTGGCGCCGGCAGCATAAGAGAACCAGACCGGAAAATGGTCGGAAGCATTCGTGGAATCGCTGCTGAAAAGGCCCGGGGGGATGGAACCCAGACTGGTTCTGAACACGAGGCTGCTCGTGTCAGTCAAGCGGTAGTTTGGCAACTGATAATCGAAGCGCCGGGGAAGATTAGTATTATCGCCGATCCAGGTCTCGGGATTGCCCAGGAGGTCAAACGCACTCGTTGTGCGCAGCCCGGCACCCGGGGCAGACAGAATAGAGAGCGCCTGGCCATAACCGGTAACAGACTCATCCGTGTTCAAATCACCGCACAACAGAAAAGGTTGACGCAGGTCATTGGACCAGAGTGCAGCGATATAATCGGCGATCTGACGGGCTTCCTCTTCACGCTTGGCTTTTTCCAGGGTAGTAGTACCGGATTTAAGATGGGCGGAGAAAACCGTGAGCTGATCGGCACCGGGAACGTCCAGTGTAGCCCGAACCAGTTCACGGGTCAGACCGGTCAACTGGTTAGTGTTTGTGACAATAGTGGCAGCTCGAACAGGAAACCGGCTCACAACGGCCTGCATCGTAAAAACATCCGGGTCACCCGGCCAGTTTTCGGCCAGGTAGACATAATAATTAGTGAGGTAGGAATCGCGCAGAAGCAGAGCACTATCGGGGGTACCGGCGCGCAGTTCCTGCAGGCAATAGACATCGGCATTCAAAGCGCGCATAATCCGGCCCGCGGCCTCAAACTGGACAGAGGAAGCAGTATCAGCCGCATCCGGGCTGCTGAGCCGTTGAGTATTCCAGGTAACCACGGTAATATCAGCAGACCGGGCCGGGATGCTCAGAGAGACGGCACACAGCAGACAAACAGATATTAACCAGCGTTTAGGCATAATGAAACCGGTAGTGGCCTGCGTGGAAGGGCAGGGCAGATTAACGATACGTCATCGTTTCAGTAAACCCAGCAAGGCAGCCGCGAACAGGATTACCGGAACAACAGGTTCGGGCAGCGTCTGACCGATATTGGTAGTGCCGGGGGAGTTAGTAATATTATAGTCCCAGGCAAAATCCAGGCGTTCCAGGCCGACACCGACATAGGACAATGAACGATTACTTATACCGCCATCAAAATAGGAGGTAATATCATCGGGCCAGTCGCCGCGGAAATTGCTGGCCCAGTACGAGCCGAACTCGGCGAAATGGACTTGGTTGCCTTCGGCATCGAGCAGCTGAACGGCAACGGGGCTGCGGTTTTCGAAGACGCCGAAAGGAGCGATTTCATCAGTGGGAATATGGATTGAATCGGAACTGCCGAGCACATAGAAACCGAAACCGTTGTCTTCGTCCTGGAAGGTAAAACCGCCAATCGTGCTGCCTATGACAAAGCTGGCGTAATTACTGGGAGGAACCGCGAAGCCGTCCCAGAATCTGAGCTGCCAGTTTGAGATAGATGTGCCGGCAATGCCGCACAGTTCAATATATTCGTCCATTTCAGTGCTCCAGCTGCCCGGCGTATCATAATCAAATTCATTGATCCAGACCGGGGCGGGCGCGCCAGCGGCCATGGCGCCGCTGAACGTAACGGCAATACTCGGATCGGAAGGATCGTTGGACTGCAGTTGGAGAGTAGCGGAATCGGTCGCGCCGGGTGCGGAGCCTGTGTACTGCATGGCCAACAGCATATAGCCGCCGGGAGCGATGGTATAGGGGAAAGCATTGGACAGGACCGCGAACTGGGCCGTCGCGCCGCTGAAGCCGGTAAGGAGCAAATCGTTCGATCTGCCGCCGTTATCAACCTTGAGATTAAATGTGCGCGGATAGCCGTCATAGACGATACCGAAGAGCAAATTGGTATCGACGACAAGATCGGGGTCGTCCTGGGGGGCTTCCGTGATAATTTGAAGGGGCAGGAGTTGCGGTCCGGAGAAATAGGCGGAAAGGATGCCGATTATTGTAACAGGGCCCTGGGGAATGCTGGTGCCGGCCAGGGGATCGGTGGAATCCTGAATACGGACCGTTGTGCCCAGATTGTCGGTCAGATTGGTAATCTGGTAATTAATGCCGCTGCCGAACGTGCCGGCGGACGTGAATTGCACATCGGCGATTTGAACCAGCATACTTTCATAGGCTTCAGCACTCGGTGCTCCGGATTGCATATCCTGAATCGTAATAATCGTCGGAGCCGGTACGCCACCGAAGCCGTTGTATTGAACCAGGCTGATGGTGTCTAATTCAAACAAAGTGCCGTATTCGGCGGTGCGGGCCTTGATGGTAATGCTGTCACCAGCGACAAAGTTACTGTTATTAATCAGAGACAAAGCGGTAGAGCCATACAAGGTCGCGCCGCCGGTAGCGTCCTGGCCGGCGCAAGCGTACCCGCTGAAGGTAATATCCTGGACCGTAGAGAGGGTGAACGGGCCGACAGTAACATTCGTACCGAGCGGCAGCGCTTTCGCTTCGGCGATCGTGAACGCCCGGGCGTTCAGAGCAAGGGAGAGGACAAGGGTACACAACACAAAAAGTATCGATTTCATAAAGCATCCTGCACGTTAGGTTAGTATGGCATACACCAGCATGCCGGAACTGAGACGTATATTGTATTCTTACAGCAATTCTTTTTCAAGCATGGAGATATTTTTAGCGTCATCACCCGTGGCAAACAGACCGGAGCGATCGAGCAAGGCGCGCACGCGCCGCGTGGCGGAAATTTCGTCACCGGCGCCGGGATCGTAGCGGCCGTTATGATCTTTATCCAGAATGCGTTGGGCGATGACATAGACATTATACTGGTCACTGCGAACGGTAATCATATTAGCGACAGCGGCGAAGATTTCGACCGACATATTTTTCACGGCCAGCAGGTCGCCGGTAGTCTGATACGGTTTCAATCCGGGTTTAGCGGCGGAATCGATGCCATTGGCAATATTATACGCAAGCTCAGGTGTAACACCATTAAGGGCAGTCAGCACGCGTTCGCGGGCGGTATTGATATTAATGCGTCCCATGGTCGCGACCGGAGTCAGATAGGCATAATTAAACCAGGCAAAACCGCTGGTGTCTTCGGTCTGCAGGTTATGGGGTACAATTTTGATTTGGAACCAGCCGTCGGGAGAAATATGTTCCGGGCTGACCGTGCCGGCCGCGATAAGGTCATTTTTATCATACTGCAGGCCGTCGGCAAGCAGGTCGAAATCGCGGACGGCATAATTATAGATGTACACATCGAGTTGCGCGTTATAATTTTCCTCCAGGAATTCGGTTGTACGGATCGAATCGTTCAAGCCGGACAGGTACAGTTCGTAGGAGCCGTGCGGGATGCGTTTATTTTTCCATTCCCAGACACCGGGTTCGGTATCATTCCGGGAATAGAACTGAGCCGAGGAATAGCCGGGGCCAAGGCTGTAGAGGTCGCCTTTATTGACGGAAAACTGTTTTCTGCCCGGCACCGACCGGCCGACGACGGTGAGTGAGTTACGGGTATTACCGAGAATAATGAAGGTTTCCCCGCGATTGGGGCCGGAGAGGATATGAACGGATTGATTGGTCCAGACATCAGGCTGCCATTGGGCTTCGTTATCGAAAATGGCGGTACGGCTGGCAATAGACGCGCTGCCGAAGGCCGGCTGCCAGCCGGTCAGATGAGCTTCATCATCCTCCGGGTCCAGCCGGATGCCGGCGGTCGTAAAATAATCCGCCGCGCCGCGAATCAGGTTGCGGGTAGTAACGGTGCGCATATCGCGGGTGTCTTTTTCCCAGGCAGCGATCCGGCGCACGCGTTCGACTTCTCCGACGGAGCCGAAGGGACCGTTTTTGACCTGGGCCTGGGTATCGGATTTGATCAGGGCTGTGCGATTGCGGGCCTGGAGGACAGTACCGCCGAACGTGGGATTTTTTTTGAGAATCCAGGTTTCGCGGGTCGGGTCGGGTTTTTCACTCGAAAAATTAAGCCAGCGGTCGGGGTCTTTCGTCGCTTCATCTCCGGGATTGCCATATTCGATCAGGCGGGTAGCGATCTGGCCGTATTCATTTTTGAGGGTCATACTGACAAAGCCGCCGACCCGCGGCAGGCCGACGATCATGACATAATCGCCCGGCCGCACATCGGAATAGGTGGCAAGCGAGAGATTGGGGAAAAAGAGGGTATTGCGGGTGTTGCCGCCTTCGATCAGATAGCGGATACCGTCGGGCGAATTCAGTTTGCCTGAATCACCGCGATCGGTTTGAAATTCAGCGACTTCATCCAAAAACTGGTCCGGTTTCCAGAACTCGTTTTCACAGCGCACATAGGTATGCTGCTGAGCGCCCTGGCTGCGCTCGTCAACACTCAGAATTTTGAAGCGCACGCCCCAGGTGTCATCGCTGATCTCGTACAGCGGCATGCGCTCGGACGCGCCGCTGCCCCAGGTGCCGTTAGGAGCGCTGCCATAATCATAATCGAATATCTCTTCATTGTTGCACAGGTAGAAATATTCATTAGGCCTGATAACCGGATTGGGATCGACCAGGCGGCTGCTGTCTTCGGATGAATAGGTTATCGCGCCGTTGATATGGCCCAGTTCGTATGCTAAGGAACCGGTGTTTGCCACTAACGTCCAGCCCCGCAAACTGACCGGCCGGCTGCCGACGTTCATCAGTTCGATAACATCCGGGCGGGAGAAATAGGCCGCGTTGAAACGATTGCGTTTTTGGGGCGAACATGATCTGGCGCTGGTAAGATACACATCCATGCAGCCGATGCGGTCCGCCTGCACGGCTTTGCCGTCTTTATAGGGATAGCGCAGCCGGTGCATTTCCGTTTCGGACGAGCGCGACAGGACGCCGTCCACGTCCATGGTTTGGGAGTACTTATTACCGCCGACCGTATCGCCCGTAGGCGTTTCCAGGTTTGTTTCCTGGATATAGACCCGGTAATACATGCGCGGCTGGAGACCCGAGAAGACAGACCAGGTATGCACGCGGGGATGTTCGGCATAATACGCTTTTTCATGAATCCAGGTACGGATTTGAGCGATCCACCAGGTGCCGTTGGTAAGATTGACATAATCCTGGCTGGAGACATCGTTTTTGCCGTTGCCGGTAGACAGGAACAATTCGTTGGCAGTGGTGGAGCGTATAACTTTGAAGGCTTTCTTAGGCAGATCGCCGCCATTAGCCTGATTGTAGACGCAGAAAAAGCCGTTTTCCCAGATATTTTCGGGCCAGACCACCCTGTCAGCTTTCATAAAACCGCCGCCGCGTTTTTTGAGCAGATTTTTGAAGTCGGTAAAGCCGCCGTTATAGCCGCCGCCGTTCCAGGGGAAATCGCGTAGCTTCAGACGGACGGCATTGCCGGAACGGCTGATACTGTCCTTCAGAATCGGGTAGGCGGTATTGGGATCAAACTCTTCCCGCTTGGTAACATCATCTTCCTGGTAGGGCTGTTTGTGGCGGTAATCAAAATAGTTGTAATAATAGGGCAGAGAATGAACGCGCCGGTCATCACCGTATTCGCTGCGATTGCGGTAGGGCAGGCGCAGGCGGCTGCCTTCATTGGCTAAAATCTCGTTAAAGCAGACCGCTTCAACGCCGTACTCGCTGGCGACGGTAGAGAGGACATTATTTTCATCGCGGTAGTCCGCCATAGTAGCGGCCAACCGGCGCATTTCACGTGAATTGCCTTCAAAGCGGTAACGGACATTAGCTTCTTTGAGGGTTTGGAACACTTCGCGGGCCGAACTGACATTCAGGTTGCGTGGCGGCAGCCATTTCTTTTCGGCGGCATCCCAGCGCATACCGGCATCGCGGGAAGCGAGAGTACCGAAGGCGCGCAGCCAGGCGGTGCGACCGCGGGAGGCGGGAGTGCCGGGCAGCAGTTGGGCGAGGGTATCTTGCAGGGTAAACAGAGCCTGGTCGTCGCCGAAGGGGTGTTCCGCGACATATTCATCCAGTTCGTTAACCCCCTCATCCAATTCGTCCACGAGGCCGTCGGCATCATTATCGAGGCCGTCTTCCATGTAATAGGAATTGTTATTATTATCGTCCCGGGATGTGCCGGGAACACTGTTGGGACCGTAGCGGAGGGATAGGAGGCGTTCGAGCACGGGGCGGCTGAACGGCAGACCCCGTCCGGCGCCGTCGCCCAGAAGGATTTCACGCGGGGAAAGGCCTTCATTAGGTTTGTGCGGAGAAACCATAGCGGCAACATTCAAATTAATTTTGGCGCATTCATCGTCAATCAAAACAGCGTAGCGGCCGACCAGCTCGTTGTTAGCATCGAACACGGGAAACCAGGTGCCGTCGAATCCGTTATGTTCGGGACCGTTATCAGTAATAAGATCGACATCAACCTGGGGAGTTTGTTTTGTAAGGGAGCCGTTAAAGGAGGTAGACCAGATATCATCACGGGAATCCGAGGCGGGATTTTCGAGCAGAGCGTCCCGCCACAGGAGGCATTTAGCGTGTTCGATACCGGCGTCAGCCAGGATAGCGGCTTCGTTATTGTACATGATGTTCTTAGACGTCGCCGCCTCGGTTGAGGTAAACATGGAGAAGCTGACGGAAAGAATAGCCAGGATTGCCAGAATTGCCAGAACGGCAACAAGGGCTATACCCCGTGAAAAACGGGATTTTTGAGACCTGTTAATTACGCGCATCATCAGATTATTTCAGACAAAAAATCACGCCTGATTAGTTTTTCAAAACACAAAACAGTTAGTATCCTTATTATACTTTGTTGCGGGGTAAAATGCAATGTGGAAAAGTATGTATAAATCTGTAAGGATGAATGAAATCGGACTGATCCGTCCGATCCGACTGATCAGTCCGATTTCATGTGTTCGAGAGAGATTACTGCAAAACTATTAACCGGATCAATTATTCGGCGCTGATGCGCTGGAAGGCCGGTTGCGCAGAATCACGCCCGCGGCGGTAGCTCCGGCGGTTTTTTCCAAGTCGGTCCAGAGGGTGCCGTCACCGGTATGGACGACGCGCACGCTCATCCCTGGCGGCAGTTTTTTGGCGACGACATAGCGCGTGTAGGCGGCCGGATCGCCGAACGAGGCAACTTTCATCTGGAAACCCTTCGCGTCCGCTTCCCCGCGCCAGCGTTTGACATCGGTCTGGGCCTGACCCAGGGTAATGGTTCGCTCGGCATCCAGCTTGGCAATCGCCATCTGCTTTTCAGCGACAAGCTTTCGCTTTTGGGCATCGAGCTGCCCGGTCTGCCGTTCCTGTTCAGCTTTGATGACCTGAACCAGGGCTTCGATTTTGGCATGGACTTCCTGGGTACGCTGATCGACCAGAGATTTTTCACGTTGGAGATCGGCGGCGGAGCGTTTGGTGGTTTCGCGGATTTTCGCCGTTTTTTCCATTTCCACCGCGATGTACCGTTCCCGGATTGGAATCAGCAATTGCTCGGGCAGCAGGATATTGCGGATAAAGGCCGAATGAATTTCGATATGTTTCTGCCGACCGATTTCATACAAAGATTTCTGGAAAACATTTTGAAATTCCTCGCGCGTTTCGCCCAGCAGCAGGTCCTTGGCTTTGAAGGTCGAACCTTGCAACCGTCCGATTGACTGGCTCTGAGGAATAATGATTTTATCTTCTATCGCGGCCACATCGCCGAATTCAGCCATGACTTCAGGCACATAACGCGGCAGCAGTTCCCATTCGATCGTCGCGTCCAGAGAAATGGTAAAGGCGTCACTGGAGGGGAAGGTGATCGCGTCTGGAGCGGCTAACGCGCCTTCGTCTCTGCGTTCGGCCTTTTTGACTTCAACACCCTGCAGACTGATCTGATTCGCATCGTTATAGGCGATAATTTTCTGTGCTTTTTCGCGTTGGCGGGACGAGAAGGACGATTTATAGTAGTTTTCGTAATTTCTGGAAATCTGATCCTGAGCCTGTTGTTCCCTTTGGTTATCGATGGCGTTTATGTTTACAATCTCAGCCACCTGGCTGGGTATCTCTTGCACCGGCGCCGAGATGGTACGCCGGGCGAAGCGATTGAGGCCGATGGGCGGCGCGAACGTCACTTGGTTGATACCGATTTCCACGGCGGTAACCTTGATTTCATAGGGATTGAGATAATAGATACCCGGCTGAAGAATATCGCGCCGCAAGCCGCGCTGGCCGGAAGCGGCGAAGCGATTGGTCGTGGGGGTGCCCAGCAGGGCTGTGACAAAGCCGACATAGCCGGGAGTGATGACAACGGCATCGCGCACTTCGATGGTATAGCCATAGGGATTCAGGCGGTGGAGTCCGGGAGTGAGTACCCGGCGCCAGATGCCTTTTTCGTTGTCATCGGCCAGAATCCGCTCGCCGGCCGGATCGGCGCCGACCTTGGACGTGACAACACCGATTTTGCCCGGTTTGATATGGATGCAGCGATGAATCTCGATGGATGTCAGAATCGGATTGATATAATGGCGGCCTTCTCCTAATACAGCGGCCTGGACGCCGCGCTGGCCGGGCCGGGCAAGAATCTGGCCTTCATCCAGCAGCGCGCCGGTTTTCCGGATGACAACACCCATTTCACCAGGGTTTACATAGACGAAAAGCGTATGCCACAGCAGGGTAAGAACCAGTATCGCCATGGCGCTGATAATATAAAAACTGGCCAGGAACACAATAATTTTTTTCTTGATGCCATTCATATTTTACCTCACAGTACCTTATCAATTATGCAGGAATACTCGTGTATCGGGTTACGGGGTGACCGATTTACCCAGAGTGCTGTCATCAGTAGTAAAAATTGTATCGATTTTTGAACCAACGGTCTGAAGCATTTCATATTCCGCCAGAGCGGAACCGGAACCGAACGCTTTAACCGATTGAGCGAGAGCATCGGCTTCGGCTTTATGGGACATGACCACAACGTCGGCATCGGCCTTGCCGCGGGCACGGACCGCTTCGGCTTCCTGAGCGGCGGCTTCAAGATCTGTCCGGGCTATAGCCAGGTTTTTCTCCTGTTCGACCAGGGCGACATCGAGGCGATTGCTGGCCGCGATAACTTCCTGCAGTTTTTCAGTTTCAGCCTGAACCTTGCGTGATTCAAGACCGATCATCGCGCTGCGGTATGCCAGCTGCTGATCGGCCCGGGCCTGCAGAAGCTGGGCTTCGTTACGGGTCAGTTCCTCCCGGGCTATTTCGCGGTCACGGATCGGCAGAGCGATTTCTTCGGGTGGACTGATGTCGGAGATAAGGATAGACTTGATACTAACCCCGCGGTTCATGCAGGTGGCATGTACGCGCTCCAGCAGATTGCTCTGGAAGATTATGCGGGAAACGCCTGAGATATATTCCGGGGCGGAATACTGCGAACCGATGATCCTGCCATACCCGCGGATAGCGGGAATAACGATTTTCTGCAGAATTTCGTTGGAGTTTTCATCTTCACCCTGTTCGCCGATGCGAACCCGCACTTCAGGAGCGCGGGCAACATCCACTGCCCACTCGACAATCAGCATTACGCGCATATCGAACCCGTCGCTGGTAGGGAAGCGCAGAGCATCATCGCCGAACATTTCATGCCGCTGGGAGCGGATGTCCATCAGGTCTATCCGCTTGGCATAAGGATTAACATAATAAATGCCGGGCTGCAGAACGATTGGCTGCACGCCTTTCTCGCCGGTTTGAACGATGAACTGGTTGCGGTCGACCGGGTCGGTGCCGGCCAGTTCGGTGACAATGCCGACGAAGCCGGCGGGAATTTCGACCGCGGGCGATATTTCGACGTCATAAGCATGGGGATTGACGCGATAGCTTCCCGGCTTGAAGACGTTGCGCAGCAGGCCTTTTTCACCGTCATCGGCGAATAATTTTCCCCTGGCAAGATCCTGGACGGGAATATCACGGCCGAAGAGCCTGGTCTGCACGCCGATATGGCCGGCGGGGATAACGGTGATCGGATGTATTTCCCAGTCCCAGAAAAGGGGATTGCGGAAATAGCGGCCTTCGGTCAGTACACTAAGCTGGATGCCTTTGCAGCCGGGCTCGGTGGCGATGATCTGGCCGGATGCAAGGTTTCTCCCCGTTTTGGCCGTCAGTATTGCCAGGGAGCCGGACTCGACTTCAATCCGGCAGCCGTACCAGATAAAAGCCCCGGCGGCGATACCGAGTACCAGGAGAGCAACGACAAAATTGCCAAGAGACTTCATAGCGAACCTCCATGCTAATGCTGAAAAAAGAACCAACAAGTTTTACACTACAGATACACTACCATCTTTATTTTGTTGCACAAACGATAAACTGAAGAATTGGCGCCTGGCGCCGAATTATAAGTTTATTGACGTTACTGTGGGGGACAATACAGTTACATGTATA
>CAZCLS010000008.1:0-4626 GCA_964499565.1 uncultured bacterium | reverse complement strand
GGTCTTGATTGAATTTTCAGGCTGAAAATACTATAATTCAATAATTAGTGCCGGATACAGGTGAATACATAAAAAACAAATGAACGAAACACAACACAAAACGATAGAATTTACGGGCGACTTGAATCCCGTGCAATACGAGGCGGTAACCTATATGGGTGGACCGCTGCTGGTGGTAGCGGGAGCGGGGAGTGGAAAGACCCGGATTCTGACGTACCGGGTATCATATCTGGCCACGCAGAATATCCAGCCCAGCCGGATTCTGGCGGTAACGTTCACGAACAAGGCCGCGAGTGAAATGGCACGGCGGGTAGACCAGTTAGTGCACACGTACGTGCCGGTTTCCACGTTTCATTCGTTTTGTCTGAAAGTATTACGGCGCGAGAACGATCTGATACCCTACGAGCAGAATTTCATCGTTTATGACAAGAGCGACCAGCTGACCCTGATAAAAGACTGCATGCGCAGACTGAACATCAGTGAAAAGCACACTAAGCCGCGCACGTTTTCAAACGCCATCAGCAAAGCCAAAGACAATTTGATTTCAGCTTCGGAGTATGCCGGGCATGTCGGCAGCTATCTGGAGGAATCGATAGCCAACGTGTATCTGGAATATGAAAAAGCGCTGTTGAAAGGTAACGCGATGGACTTCGACGATCTGATTATGCGCTGTGTGCAGTTGTTCCAGGAAAATGTCGAAATACGGTCAAAATATCAGAACCAGTATGATCATATGCTGGTGGATGAATTTCAGGATACTAATCACGCCCAATACCAGCTGACCAGGCTGTTGAGTGAAGCGCACCGCAATATTTGCGTTGTCGGCGACCCGGACCAGTCGATCTACCGTTTTCGTGGAGCAGACATTCGCAACATACTGGAATTCGAGCAGGATTTTCCGGAAGCGAAACTGATCATGCTGGAAGAGAATTACCGTTCGACATCAACGATATTGGGCGCGGCCAACATGGTGATTGCGAACAACACGGAGCGCAAGGAAAAGAACCTGTGGACGAAGAATGAACCGGGCCAGCTGATAAGCCTGTACCGGGCGTCTGACGAGCATGACGAAGCGCGATTCATCGTAGAGCACATCCGCAGCGTGATGGAGAACAGCGAGACAACGACCCTGAATGACATCGTTGTTTTTTACCGCGTGCATGCCTTGTCGCGCGTGCTGGAGGAAGAGTTCCGGCGGGCTCGTGTGCCGCATACGATAATCGGGGATGTCAGTTTCTACAATCGCCGCGAAATCAAGGATATTGTCGCCTATCTGCGCGTGGCGGTTAATACGGCGGATGATGTCAATTTACGCCGTATAATAAATATACCTCCGCGCGGCATCGGCGAAACGACCCAGGAAACGCTGGCTGGGTATGCCCGTGCAACCGGGCAGGCTTTGTATGAATCAATAGGACAAGCCAAGCGGATAGAGCGAATTACCACGGCGATGAATCGGCGCGTTCAGACATTTCTGAGCCTGATGAAAAAGCTGGAAAAGGCGCGTGACGTTCTGCTGCCGACGGAATTCATCTCTTGTGTGCTGGAGGAGACCGATTATATAGACAAAATGTGCGGTTCGGAAGATATCCAGGACCGCACGCGGGTGGAAAACATTCGCGAACTGATCTCCGCTGCAGCGGAATATGAGAACACCTGTACCGAAGAGCGCGCGACGATCGCCGGATTCCTGCATGAAATCGCTCTTTCCGCCGATATAGACACATGGAATGACACGGCCGAGATGGTGACGCTGATGACGATCCATAATGCCAAAGGGCTGGAGTTTCCGATTGTGCATATCGTGGGCCTGGAAGAAGACCTGTTTCCGCATTTTAACGCCATGGATGATTCGACCGATATAGAAGAGGAACGGCGGTTGTGTTACGTCGGCATGACCCGCGCTAAGAAGAAACTGGTAATGAGTTGTGCCTATCACCGCACAATATTCGGACAGCGGGTGGTGCGCGAGCCATCGCGTTTCCTGAATGAATTACCGGATGAATTTACCGAGCTCCACTACTGCGAGCATAAACAAAGTATAACCGAGCCGGATGTGCCGGAAGTGCTGACGCCGCCAAAACCCGGCGGTAATGGCGAGTATAAGCAGGGCACGCGCGTATCTCATTCGCATTTCGGTTCGGGAATAGTCGAATCCGTCAGCGGCAGCGGAGAATCAGCCCGGTTGACTATTCAATTCGACAGCTTGCCCAATCCTAAAGTTCTGGTTGTGAAATACGCCAAACTGCGGGTTCTGAGATAACGGTCATTTCTCAATTCATTTTATTCACACCCGTATATCACTATTATGACAAATCCTGCTGATGACACAAATAGTCGCAGTATGGTTTCAATCGTGCGAGTTTCCCGATATGAACCGGATGAGGTACTGCGCGCCATGCGCGAGTGCCTGGAGCCGCTGGGAGGCATGCGGGCTTTTGTATCGCCGGGCCGGAAGGTTTTGCTGAAACCGAATGTGCTGGGCGCCTTCGGACCGGATAAAGCCGTAACCACCCATCCAACGGTGCTGGCGGCGGCTCTGACGTTAGTGCGGGAATGCGGCGGCATACCGTGTGTGGGCGACAGTCCCGGAATTGGTGAGATGGCTCAGGCGTTTAAACCGTGTGGATTGAGTCAGGTAATTGAAGCGCATGGCGCGACGTTTGCCGATTTCAGCAACGAGTGCAGTATCGAGACGCCGGAGAATACGATCGGCCGCCATTTGAAAGTAGCCAAAGCGGTAGCTGAGGCGGATGTGATACTCTCGTTGCCGAAGCTGAAAACGCATGTGCAGATGACTTTCACCGGGGCAATCAAAAATCAGTTTGGCCTGGTGGTTGGCATGCAGAAAGGGCAGTATCATTTCCGGTTGAAAACGCGCGAAAAATTAGCTGAACTTATAGTAGACATTAACCGCGCGACAAAGCCGGCATTAGCAATTTTTGATGCGATCACCGCTATGGAAGGCGCGGGCCCCAGTGGGGGCGAGCCGCGGCAGGTCGGCCTTATGCTGGCCTCAGCCGACCTGATGGCCCTGGATGTGATAGCATGTGAAATTATCGGGCTGCCTCCGCTCAGCGTGCCGACCATCGCTGAAGGCGCGCGCCGGTCGTTCGGTCAAACCGATCCGGCTAAGATAGATATTGCCGGCCCGGCCATAGCTGACGTTCGCGTGCCGGACTTCAAAAAACCGGACCATTTCAAATCCGTGTTAGGCATACTGCCGTTGCCGCAGTTCATGCTGAAGTGGTTTGGAGGACAGTGGGCAGCCCGTCCGCGGATACGCGTCGAGCGCTGCATCGTCTGTTATCGCTGCCGGGACGGCTGTCCGGTATCGCCGCCGGCCATAGATCCCGACCGTCCGCACGGTCGTCAGGTGGATGACCGCAGCTGCATCCGGTGCTATTGCTGCCACGAGTTCTGTCCAGTGAAAGCGATCGACTTGGAGCGATCACTGCTGGACCGGGTAGTAAACCTGACGGGACTGTTAAGCTGGTGTTCCCGTAAGCTGGGGAGGATACTTTCCAGGTTCAGTATTTAGGGTTCGGGGTTCAGGGAGGAATGGATGATGGATGATGGTTGATGGTTGATGGATGATGGGTGATGTAGCGAAAAGAGATTGTAGCCGGTCTCGGTTTGTCCTGCTTTTGACGGATAAGGTTGGATGTGTAAGCTATATCATTGAACGTTGGAACGCTGGAGGGTGGCTGTCTCAGCCACCGGTGGAGTGATGGATAGTTGTAAGGGTGTGTACTGCAGCAGAAATTTCACGTATTCACGTAAAACACTCTATTCGAGTACTCGTATTGTTGAAGGTACAAACGTATATTCCGCGATTACCGGTCGGGATAGATATTTTCCATAGCCTTGAGATTTTTTTCAGCCTGGGTTGTCTCCGAAACGGGAATTGGTTTAACTGCCGGATCAGGCACAATCGTTTGATTGATCGGCTGTTCGGTCTCCTGGGCGACGGGCTCCAGTGTCGCGGAGGTGGCGGGAGAGGCCGATGTCGTTTCGGGCGGAGGCAGCCATTGTTCATCCCAGACATATTCCTGCATATACATGCTCTTATAGAGACTGTATTCGGGAGGAATAAAGCCCAGGGTAATAAAGTCGCTGAAACCAGCCACGGTACGGCCCAGCATAAACACGAGGCCTTTGCCCAAACCGGTTAAGACGCCCGGTACATTAATTTTTGCGGTGTCATACACAATATGATGACCGATTTCAGCGGGGCTGGTAACAATATTGACGAGACCGCGGCCAACACCCGTGGCAATTGTTTGGCCAACGTTATCGGCGGCATAACCAAGCGTGGAAAACAACAGGAAAAGAGAGACACTCGCGAACAGCATACTGTTTTTCATACAGCCTCCTTATAGTATTTGTCAAAATCCATGAACAATCAATATTGTATGTATTATAATACAAGATGACAACACAAGTCAAACTTACGGAATTAGGGCTAAAATCCGCGTTAGACATGGGTGCGGGATTTTGTTATAATACCGGCATTGTAAAATGCTGACAGGTAAACCGGCTTAGAGGACTGAATGACAATGGCTCACACTATTCCCCGTGTCTATATCGCGGCAACCCGGCAGAACGACGGTAAAACGACGGCCT
>CAZCLS010000007.1:11442-25048 GCA_964499565.1 uncultured bacterium | reverse complement strand
ACCACGATCCAGTAACCAACGCGTCACAGGGCGCGTAAATCCGGTGACAGTCTGCAGGCGAGAGATACAGCATGACAAACGCGCCGCCGTCATACAATTCTGTATCGGTGCCAACCAATTCCCGTATTGAATACGGCATACCTTTTACCAGGAGTACCATATCACCGTCAGCCGTGCCGGCTGCCGTTATTTCAGCATCAACCGGAGATATAATCACGACCGCATCAGTATTCATTGGTCGGCTCTCAGGTTTCAACCGCCTGAGAAAAAAGTCCAGCAGTGACGTATATTGTTGTACCTTGTGTTCTATTTCATCCGTGGAAATTGAATAGCATTTGATAAATATCCTGACAATCAATCGCGCCAACCAGCGCGGCCGGCTGATCGTGCTGATCCACCGCACTACTGTGCCGGATACCTTTGATACCATTGATGTATAAAGAACCTGCATACTATAGCAATTCATGCCTTCTTGTTATAATACATTATATCAAAAACCAAAAAAAAGCACCGCATCTGCAGTAAGATGCGGTGCTGTACACTAGACTACATTATTTTATGAAACGAATGTTGAACGGGTACTTGTAATCAATACCGGAATTAGTCTTGATTGTAGCTATGATCACCATGACTAAAGCCGCGATGCTAACTATCGGCAAAAGAAAGATGCCAATACAGACAAAGGCTAGTGCAAAGCTGATAAGCAATGCAATGGTGACAACAATCTGGAAATTCAACGATTCTTTCCCCTGCTTGTCAACAAACGGATACTCGTCTTTCTTGATCAGCCAGATAATAAGCGGGCCGATAACATTTCCAAATGGAATAATTATACCCGCTAAAGCTGTTAAGTGACATAGCATACCCCACATGCATTCATCTTTCCCGGGTATTCCGACTACTTCTTCCGGTTCCGGGTTGATTGGTGGAGGTGGCGGAGGTGGTGGTGTTCCCTGCGTTTCAGGATTTACATTCTGTTCTTCATTTTTTTCTTCATTTTCCATAGCGAGCCCTCTTAATGGTGTTAAACATGTTATAACTACCACTTTGTGTGAAAAATATTATAACACATCTACATATGAAACGCAATAGGGTTTCATCTCAAAAAAAATGGCGCGTGTCTTTTTAGATCACGCGCTGTGTTCAGCTTTGGTACCGGAGGAGGGATTCGAACCCACGACACGCGGATTATGATTCCGCTGCTCTAACCAACTGAGCTACTCCGGCCTTAAAAAGTTGGTTGCGGGGCTGGGATTTGAACCCAGGACCTTCAGGTTATGAGCCTGACGAGCTACCGGACTGCTCCACCCCGCGATTAACCTTATGATTTCCATCAATCGAACTTGTATATGTACTCATTCGACCTAGCCAGGCCAAAAGCGTCTCTGGCGTATTTCTCGAGATAAAACGGATCATTTTTCATCCGGTATATCTCTTTCTTTAATTCAGTGTTCTCGTCTCGCAAACGCGCCAGTTTCTGCTTCAGCAATTTTTCATCGGCACTCTGCCTGCGATAATCAGAACTGACAGGTTCCAGCACTATTATACCAATGACAGCCGCTGCAGTCAAGAGAAACACTGTCATGACAAATCGCATCAGACTCCTTTCAGCTTGCCTCCGTAAATCGCAGTAGACCAAAGTTGCTCTTCAATCCGTAAAAGCTGATTGTACTTGCATACCCGATCTGTTCGGCACAATGAACCGGTCTTAATCTGGCCAGCATTGGTCGCCACCGCGATATCCGCAATTGTCGTATCTTCCGTTTCACCCGACCGATGACTGATAACCGCGGTGTAGCCCGCTTCTTTTGCCATCTCGATTGCGTCAAGTGTTTCCGTTAATGTTCCAATCTGATTGACTTTTACAAGGATAGAATTTGCCACGCCTTCCTTTATTCCACGTGACAATCTGGTTGTATTCGTAACAAACAAGTCATCGCCAACCAACTGTATCTTATCTCCAAGCTTGGTGGTCATCTTTTTCCAGGCTGACCAGTCATTCTCATCGAATCCGTCTTCAATAGATATTATCGGATATTTTTTACACAGATCGGCATAGAATTCAACCAGCTCTTCAGCAGATTTTTCGGGTTTCTTTTCGGCGCCGAGAATGTATTTCTTCTTCGTTTTGTTGTAAAACTCGCTTGAAGCACTGTCAAGCGCCAGATATATGTCCTTGCCCGGTTTGTATCCGGCTTTCTGTATCGCTTCCATTATCACATCTAGCGCTTCGGAATTCGATTTCAGATTCGGGGCGAATCCGCCTTCATCTCCAACTGATGTGCTAAGCCCCTTACCTTTTAACACGCTTTTAAGCGCCTGGAACGTTTCCGCTCCCATACGCAATGCTTCGGCGAATGACTTCGCACCGACCGGCATGATCATGAATTCCTGGATATCAACATTGTTGTCGGCATGCTGACCGCCATTCAGAATATTCATCATCGGAACTGGAAGCACTTTCGCGTTGCTGCCGCCGATATAACGGTACAGGGGCAGATCACAGTATTGTGCCGCCGCTTTGGCGGTCGCCAGTGATACTCCTAAAATTGCGTTGGCGCCCAACTTGCTTTTATTTGGAGTTCCGTCTAATGCAATCATGACCTGGTCAATATGAACCTGGTCAAGCGCGTCTTCGCCGATGAGTTCTGTGCGAATCACCTGATTTACATTTTTAACCGCTTTCTGAACACCCTTACCCAGGTAGCGTTTCTTCACACCATCACGCAATTCAACCGCTTCATGCTCCCCGGTTGATGCGCCGGAGGGAACTGCCGCGCGACTGAAAGCGCCGCTTTCAAGAAGCACATCAACTTCGAGAGTAGGCGTGCCGCGTGAATCAAGAATTTCCCTCGCCCGAATATCTAGAATCGCTGACATTAATAAACTCCTTATAACGATTACTGCATACCTATACTTGAGAATGCAGAGTATACCACATTACATCATGTAAGTCAATCTTATATTTCGCGCAGCTTTCCGGCTGATTATATTGTACCGCCGCCGATCGTTTTGAGCAGTGACAACATCGGCAGAAACATGGCGATAACGATGAATCCGACTATAACCGCCAGAAAAACAATCAGCAACGGCTCGAGCAGCGCCGTCAACCCATCTACCGCCGTATCAACATCGTCATCATATGTGTTGGCGACTTTAATCATCATTTCCGCCAGAGTACCGGTTTCTTCTCCGACATCAATCATACCGATAACCATCGGGTCGAAAATCCCGCTTTCGCGCAGCGGTTGTACAACCGATTCACCTTCTTTTATAGACTCATGCACTTTTCCGATCGCCTTGGCGACTACAGCATTGCCAACCGCGTCTTTAACAATATCCAACGCCTCCAGGATCGGAACGCCGGATGATATCAACGTACCAAGCGTACGCGTGAATCGAGCGATGATAACTTTCCTGACCAGAGTGCCGAAAATGATTGCTCTGATTTTGAACGCGTCCAGACTGTACCGTCCCGCCGGAGTCTTAATAATAGCTTTCCAGAGAACGATAATGCCGATGACAACTCCAACGGCGGCAATTGATACAAGCGGCCGTTCAAACTTAAAAATACCGGTCAGAAACTTGGCAGTGTTAATGAGAATCTCAGTAATAAACGGCAGCTTTTCGCCACGCTCTTCAAACATAGTCTGAAATTTAGGCACAACAACGGTAAGCAGGAATGTCACAACAATCAGAGCGATCGACAACACTACGATCGGATAGGTCATCGCCGATTTTACTTTCTTTTTAAGCCGTTCGGCCTTTTCTGAAAAGTCTGCCAGACGGTTCAATACTGTTTCTAACACACCACCGGCTTCACCGGCGCGGACCATATTAACAAAAAGCACATCAAATACTTTAGGGAATTTTGAAAGAGAATCCGAAAATGTTTTACCACTTTCAACCGAAGAGGCTACTTCACGCAGCACGACATTCAGTTCCGTGCCTTCGGGCTGCTGCTGTTGAAGAATCTTAATGCTTCTTACTAATGGCAGTCCCGCGTCAAGCAGCGTTGCGAGCTGCCGGGTAAACAGGGTAATATCCGCCGTTTTGGCCTTGCGGTTGCCAAGCAGTCGAATATTTTTCTTCATTACACTCTTTTGTTTTTTTGGTGCCTTGTTCATCCAACTCCTCCGGAGTGTTGCAGCTATGAATACTACAGGTCAATTTCACAGGTTTAATTTTGTTACTCTATGCCAACCGTATTTCGGACTACTTCTTCTATAGTAGTGATTCCGCGAGAAATTTTCAATAGTCCGTCTTCGCGCAATACCCGCATCCCGCTTTCACGCCCTTTATCGCGCAGTGCCACGGCCGGTGCCCTGTCATTTATCAGTTCGCGGATTTGTTCGTTAACGACCAGCATCTCAAAAATGCCCGTTCGTCCCCGATACCCGCTGTTATTACAATGCGCGCAACCGTTTCCTTTGAAAAATTTAATGCCTTTCAAAAGGGAAAGGTCATTTACTATCCGTTTTTTCTCATCCTCACCCGGTTCATATTCCTCTTTGCAATGTTCACATATTTTACGAATAAGCCGTTGAGCGACAACAACCTGTAATGTCGACCCGATCAAGAATGGCTCCGTTCCCATATCAATCAAGCGGGTAATTGTCGTGGGGGCGTCATTCGTGTGCAGCGTGGACAAAACGATATGTCCGGTCAGTGAAGCCTGAATCGCTATCTGTGTCGTTTCCAGGTCGCGGATTTCCCCTACCATGATACGGTCCGGGTCCTGCCGCAGAATTGAACGGAGCGACCGGGCATACGTTAATCCGACATTTTCGTTGATCGGCACCTGTACAACACCTTCAATGTCGTATTCAACCGGATCTTCCGTCGTAATAACCTTTGATTCAATTTCATTCAGCAACTGCAGGCAGCCATACAATGTTGTCGTCTTGCCGCAACCAGTTGGGCCGGTTACCAGAACAATCCCGTTCGGGCGGAAAATAATTTCCTTGAGCGTATCCCGGACATCATCCTCAAGACCCAACATATCCAAATCGAGCTGAACCGCTTCCCGGTCCAGAATTCGTACAACCACGCTCTCGCCGAACATTGTCGGAAGGGTTGATACACGCAAGTCAATCGCCCTGCCGGTTATTCTGGCTGTGATTCGTCCATCCTGGGGAAGTCGTCGTTCCGCGATTTTTAAACCGGCCATAACTTTTATGCGTGAGGCGATCGCCGGAGCAAGCTGCCGGGGAGGAGGTACCAGTTCATACAGAGAACCATCAACCCGGTACCTGATTTTATAAATATCCTCAAATGGTTCGAAATGCACATCGCTGGCGCCGTCTTTGACAGCCTGAACCAGCACGAGTTCGAGCAGCTTCACCACTGGTCCCGTGCCGGCGGTCGAAGCCGCCGCTTCTTCACTCATATCTTCAGGTTTAAGCTCGGAAAGATCATGGATCAGTTCATCGATCGATTCCGATTTTTTGCGGTAATACTCTTCTAATATCGATTCGATCTGCTCGTCAGTTGTAAGCGCGCCCTGCACATCAACATTCAGGGCGTAGCGCAAATCATCTATTGCCGAGAGATTTTCGAGATCCGCTACCGCGACTACCATGGAACCGTCAGGATGCTTTTCACAGGGAACCACGCGATGCAATTCCGCCGCCGACGGGGTGATCAGGTCAAGCACCTCTTCCGGTATTTTTTTCAGGTCGAGTGTAACAAATTGCATTCCAAACGCGGCGGCAATTGCTTCATGGATTTTTTCGTGCGAAAGAAAATCCATGTCAACCAACGTAATTTCGAGAGGCTTGCCGGTCCGTTCCGCCTCTTCCATCGCCTGGCGCAGTTTATCGCCTGTTAATGCATTCTGGTCTACAAGTGCCTGACCGAGGGTTTCAGTATCAAACGCCATACAGTATCTCTACGTGCGGATAATTATAGTATTTCAGTGCTTAGGCTTCGTCAACCGCGGTAATCCGCAGTACTTCTTCGAGTGTTGTAATGCCAAGTTCAGCTTTATTCATGCCGTCTTCGCGCAACGTTTTCATGCCGATCTTTCGCGCTACAATTCGGATTTCGTTTGCCGGCGCGCATTCATAAATCAAGTGTCGGATTTCGTCGTTTACCACCATGATTTCAAATATACCTTTACGACCGCGATAGCCGCTTCCATTGCATTCATCACAGCCGGCTCCATGCACCCAGGTGTGACTGTCAATATATTCCGGTTTGAGCCGCATGGTACGAATTACCTGGTCGCTCGGTTTGTACTCGGTTTTGCAATGTTTGCATAGCGTACGAACCAGTCGTTGAGCCATTACTCCCATAATCGACGTGGCTACCAGGAATGGTTTCACTCCCATATCTATCAAACGGGTAACCGCGCTCGGTGCGTCATTGGTGTGAAGCGTCGAAAAAACCAGGTGACCTGTAAGAGATGCCTGAGTGGCGATTTCGGCTGTTACCGTGTCGCGAATTTCTCCGACCATGATAATATTAGGTGCCTGGCGCAGCATTGAACGCAGGGCCTGGGCAAATCCGAAATTAATTTCATCATTGACCTGAACCTGGTTAATACCCGACAACATGTACTCAACCGGTTCTTCAACGGTAATCAGCTTTACGTCCGGTTTGTTCAGAAAGTTCAGACAACCGTAAAGAGTGGTCGTCTTACCGCTGCCTGTCGGACCCGTAACCAGAAGCACACCATTAGGCATTGCTATCAATTTGCGGAAGGTATTTTCATCATGCTGAAGGAATCCCAGCTCATTCAGACCAAGCATCAGTGACGATTTATCAAGAATACGCATCACGATACTTTCGCCATGTGTACCCGGCAGAGCTGACACACGCAAGTCAAGCAGGATATTATCAACCGCGAATTTGATTCGGCCGTCCTGGGGAACGCGCCGCTCAGCCATATTCATGCCCGCCATGATTTTAAGCCTCGAAACAATCGGTCCCTGCAGGCGCTTCGGCGGTGATTCAACTTCCTTCAGTACTCCGTCAATACGGTACCGGATTCGAATCCGGCGTTCAAGCGGTTCAACATGAATATCACTGCAGCGCATCCGGTGCGCCTGGGTAATCACCGCTGACACAAAACGGATGATCGGCGCTTCATCGGTTGCTTCCTTGCCAGCAATACTGCCGATGCTTTTGAGCGCTTCCGAGTAATCGCCGACTGCCGCTTCATCAACCGCGGCGGCGAATTGCTGACCGCGATAGTACAGGTCTATGGCATTTTGAATATCAACCGGGCCGGCTACAATCGTTTCGATCTGAAGCCCCTTGGTCTTTTCATTCTTGCCCAGCTCAATCATCAGGTTGTCGATCGTTTCGACATCCATGGGATTCGTCATGCCGACAGTCAACACTCCCGCGCCGAATCTGACGGGTACCAACTTTTTTTCCCGGGCGAACTCGGCCGGAATCATCTCAGTTATTTCCGGAGACAACGTATTATCGGCTATTACAATTGACTCCATGGCAAAATAATCCGAAAGAAATGCCACCAGGTTTTGTTCTTTTATGATTCCATCCATCACGAGAAGTTCGAGTATGGTGGAAGCACGCATGCCAAGGTCTTCCCGGCACTTCTCTATGTCTGCGTCGGTAACCTTATCGGCTTCTTTCAATAAATCAAGGATCAAATCTTCTGTTGCCATGAGAATTGGAGTTCGTGTGCTGTTACATTATGAAACGGTTCTTTTCTTCTCGCGGACTTTCGCCTTCTTGCCGAATCGCTGGCGAAGGTAATATAGTCGCGCTCGGCGCACGCGCCCTTCACGAACTACTTCTACCGCAACGACATTCGGGGAATTCAGCGGGTACAGACGCTCAACACCGACGCCGAACGATACTTTCCTCACCGTGAATGTCGCGCCCGCTCCGCCGCCCGCTTTAGCGATAACCGTACCTTGAAAAATCTGGATACGTTCCTTGTCACCTTCACGAATTTTCTGGTGTACTTTTACCATGTCGCCAATTGAAAACGAGGCAAGCGGTTCTTTCCGTGTCTGTCCTTCTAATTTTTGTATCAATGTATTCATATCAGTCGTATAACCTTACTGCATCTATTATAAACTTTTTCTTCGTTATCCGCCATCCTCGAGCAAGTCCGGCCTCCGTTCCCGGGTGCGCGTCATTTGTCGGGCATGGCGCCATTCTCTGATTCGCTGGTGATTCCCGCTCAACAGCACATCCGGCACGTGCCTTCCGCGATACTCTTCCGGTCGCGTGTACTGGGGATACTCAAGCAATCCGTCGGCAAAGGAATCATTCGCCGCACTGGCTTCGTTTCCCAGTGCCCCCGGCAACAGCCGCACAACCGTATCTATCAGTACCATCGCCGCTACGGTCCCATTGCTGATAACATAATCACCAATTGACAATTCAAGATCCATCTCATCGCATACCCGTTGGTCGATCCCTTCATAATAACCGCACAGAATAACAAGATGCTGTTCGGCCGCCAGGGAGCATGCCCGGGTATGGTTCAGCGGATATCCCTGGGGAGACATGAATATTTTATAGCCGTCCCAAAGGTTATTCGCATCAAAAGATTCAAAGATCGGCCCGGGTTTTAGAATCATTCCCGGTCCGCCACCGTAAGGCGCGTCATCTACCGTGCGGTGCCGGTCAGTCGCGTAGTCGCGGATATTATGTACCGTCACTTCAACTATCCGCTGGTCACGTGCGCGCCGGATTATCGTTTCTTCAAGATACGCGTTCAGTGATTCATTGAACAGCGTCAGCACATCAATTTTCATTCATGATACCAGCGAGGCTGCGCTTTCGCTGCCGTGCCGGGCAGGTTTCGCGTTATACCGAAGCCGATGCTTCAGTAGAATCTTCCCGCGGAACCGTCTGGTTCACGACCGGTTCGGCCGCGGTTGCCGGGCGCTTTCTGCGTGCGCGCCGCTTCTTCTCAGGCAGCGTTATGCCGGCTATCGCCAGCAATGGTTTAACCGCTTCGGTTACCTGCGCCCCGGTTCCGATCCAGTATTGTACGCGCTCAGTATTGACGGTGACTTTTTCTCCGCCTTCCCGGCGAGGATCATAATGGCCGAGAATTTCGAGAAAACGGCCGTCACGCGGTGAGCGTACATCGGCCGCGACGATTCGAAACGTTGCCAGGTTTCTTGTTCCAGTTCTTCTAAGTCTGATTTTTGTTGCCATAATATAGTATGTTCCACTGCGCAATTACAGGATTAGTTCGATTACGGTGTGCGAATCTCGCGCAGCATTGTTTTCAGGTAATTTGCGCTGCGCTCAATACCGACGGCGGGTTCTTCTTCACCCTGGTATAACACACTCACGAAACCGTCGAATTCTATTTGTTTTAATGTATACAGCACTTCCCGCTGAGGTACAATCCCTTCGCCTAACGCGCAGGGCATAAGCTGGCGCCCGTGCACCGTTGTCCATTCATTCCCGATATAGGTATCTGTGTTTTTCACATCGGTGAAATACACGTTTTCTATGCTGCCGACAAGTGTGCGCACTGCATCGGCGGGCTCTTCGTCCACCAGCAGAAACGCCGCGATATCCAGACTGATTTTTAAGTACTCAGAACCGATTTCGTTCAGAATGCTGTTCAGAACGTCCGATCCGTTGCAGGCGGTTCCGCCGTTTACCAGACACAATGATATCCGCTTGCGTTCCGCCAGTTCCAGACACTGTTTCAATCCTTTGAGCAAACGCGGTTTGCATGTTTCCCAGTCCATCTGCGTGTCGCTCAGTCCGGAACCGTATATGCAGACATCCTGCACATTGGTAATACTGGCCAGAAGCACCGCTTCGCGAACTTTGTTCATTGCCTGCCAGCGAACCTTATCATCCTGGTCCGCCAGATCCTGCCGTACGCCATAGGAAAAATAACGGATTTTCCGCTCCCGCATGCGCATCAGATTCATTTTGACATCATCGCTGATATCCTTATGCCAGATTTCTTTGCGGTTAACAATTTGCAGACCTTCAAATCCGTGCTGATGAGCGAATTCGACGATCTTGATCAGATTCATGCGCCCGCCTTGAATGGCAGACTCGAAACTTTCTGTCGTTAGGCCTAACTTCATTACTCCTCTTCGTTTCTTCGTCCGGTTGGTTCGCGTCTGTGCAAAAAAAATTACACTGCCGTGTCTCACTCGCGCCGCCAGACAGTGTTGCCACGGTGTTGCATTGTCTGCATTCCCTGCCTGCTGCGCAGGCTACTGTGCAATACAGGCAAACATAATATCGCAGTTTTTATCCTGCGAAATTGGAGATATAGTATATCGAAAAATCATTTGAAAGTCAATTGTTACCCGCCCGCAGAGTCAACTGATGCGTTTGTGCTGTTTTTGTATCGCGGCGCAGGCCAGAAGATCAGCCCGTTCATTCAAACGTATATTCGAATGTCCCTGCACTTTGTGAAAGAAAATCGAGGGAAACGTCTCTATGATGGTTTTTATTTCGTCAACCAGCTCCCGGTTCGCTTTCGCTTTCCAATCCCTGGTCAGTACTCCCAATGCGTATTCACTGTCGCTGTACACATGCACCGGCTTTGTCCGGTCTCTAATCGCCTTCAATCCCAATTTCAATGCCGTAAGCTCTGCTATATTATTTGTGGCGTTACCAATGAATTTTGATAGTTCCCTGACCTGCCCGTTATACACAAGCACCACACCACATCCGGCCGGACCAGGATTTCCGCTGCAGGCACCATCCGTAAATATATGGATTACTCCCTGCTCATACTCCTCGTTTGCAGCGAATGTCTGTGCTTTAAATGATGTAATACCAGTTCCTTTTTTACTCGTTTGCAACTTTTTCCATCAGCTCATCATCCATGTCAAAATTGGCGTAGACATTCTTAACGTCGTCAAGCTCTTCCAACGCGTCAAGCAGTCTCAGCAACGCCGCGGCGTCTTTTTCTTCGGTTATCCGCACTGTCGATGTCGGCAGCATCGTCAATTCGGACGACTGTGTTTCTATTCCTGCTTCCTCAAGCGCCTTTTTAACCGCGTCAAACAGGTCGTAGGGTGTCGTTATTTCATATGCTTCTTCTGTAATCTGCATATCTTCCGCCCCAGCTTCCGATACTGCCAGAAACAGTGTTTCTTCATCTATCGCCTTCTTCTCAACCACGATCATTCCCTTTTTATTGAACTGCCAGGCTACCGCCCCGCTGCCGGCCAGGCTACCGCCCCGCTTGTCCAGAGTCGACCGTACTTCGCCCGCAGCCCGGTTGCGATTGTCGGTCAATACTTCTATTATAAGCCCAACTCCCGTCGGACCGTATCCTTCATACAGTATATCTTCATATGTTACTCCCGGTAATTCACCGGTTCCTTTCTTTATCGCCCGATCAATATTGTCATTGGGCATGTTCACATTTTTCGCTGCTATGATCGCATTGCGCAAGAGCGGATTCATCTCGGGATCTCCTCCTCCCGCTTTTGCCGTTATGGTAATTTCCTTTGAAAGCCGGCTGAATATCTTTCCCCGTTTTGCATCCACTGCCGCTTTTTTATGTTTGATTGTCGACCATTTGCTATGACCGCTCATACATTCCTCGCTGGTGTATAATTACTGACTTAACTCCGCCGGCAGACTAAGATCGTTTGCATCTAACAGATGTTGAATTTCGCTTCGTGTCGTTGTTGCCGTACCCATCTTGCCGACAACGATCGATCCCGCCGCGTTTGCTATAAGACAGGCTGTCCATAAATCTGCCTTGCCGGCCAGCATGCCTCCTAATACCGCCGCGACGGTGTCGCCCGCGCCGGAAACATCATATACTTCATGCGTTTGTGCCACCGGACAGGTCCTGATCTCCCCCGTCCGCTCGCATAAGGCGATGCCGTGCTCGCCCAGCGTTATTACCGCATGCTCGACGGCATGGCGCGCAAATATGCCCGCGGCTATTTCCGGCAGACGCTGCAGCGCTTCTTCCGATTCGCAGGATACTCCCGATACTATCCGCGCTTCCTCAAGATTCGGGGTAACAACTGTTCCGGCATAGCGGACTGAATGATACCGGTTCGGATCGACGATAACCGGCACCCGCGCTTCGCGAATCATGTCAAAAAACGCTTGCGTTACCAGCCCTTTGTTATAATCCTGAACTATCACCGCATCACATTCCGCCAATGACTGTTCGAACTTGAGCTGCAGACCGCTCCGCTCTACCGCTTCATAGGCAAGCATTCCGTCCCAGTCTACTCGCACGACATGTTGAGACCGGGCTATTATCCGTACTTTCCTGGTCGTCGCCAGTTTATCGTCGGCAACCAGAAACCGGCAATCCACATGCTTCTGTTCAAGCAGTTCCCGCAGCCTGCGTCCTTCACGGTCATTGCCGATGATACTGAACATCACCGGACACGCGTCAAGCGCGGCCAGGTTCACGGCCACGTTCGCCGCCGCTCCGGGCATGTCGTTTTCACGGGTTACCCGGACTACCGGCACCGGCGCTTCCGGCGATATCCGGTTGACATCGCCCCAGACGTAATGGTCCAGCATTACGTCACCGATTACCAGCACCCGTTTTCCCGCAATTCTTTCCAGTGCTGGATGCATCTCAGTCTTCCTCTTTCTTTTTAGACTTCCGGTATGCTTCCGCAACCTGCTGCATAATGTTTGGCGGCACTTCATTATAATGGGATAATTCCATGCTGAATGACCCGCGCCCTCCCGTTATCGACCGCAGTTCGCTGCAGAACCGGAACATTTCCGCCTGCGGTACCAGCGCCTTGATTACCTGCATGGTGCCTTGTATGTCCATACCCATGATCTGTCCGCGTTTGCTGTTGATTATTCCATTTATGTCTCCCATATACTCCTGAGGACAGGTAATATCAACATGCATGATCGGTTCCAGCAATATCGGATTGGCCTTTTCGATCGCCTGGCTTATCGCATGCTTTCCCGCTATCTGGAACGCTATGTCTTTTGAATCGACCGGATGCTCCTTTCCGTCATATAACTCAACCACAATATCCACCACCTGGCAGCCGGCTATTACGCCGTCTTTCATACAGGCGTGAATGCCTTTGTCTACACTCGGTATGAACTGGTTGGAGATTACCCCGCCCACGATCTTGTTGACAAATTCATAGCCCTTGTCGCGTTCGTTCGGCCGCACCCGGATCGCGATCTCCGCAAACTGGCCCGCGCCGCCCGACTGTTTCTTATGGCGATAGCGCACATCGGCTGTGCCGCGCAGCGTTTCATGATAAGCTACTTTCGGCGTTGATGTGACGACGTCAACTTTGAACTTTTCTTTCAATATCTTGAAAATTACATCAAGATGCACATCCCCCAGTCCCGATGCTAACAGCTGATGCGTCTCCGGGTTCCGTTCAACCTGCAATGTCGGGTCTTCATGACTGAGACGGCTCAGTCCTTCCCAAAGCTTTTCTTCGTCTCCCTGCTTGGCCGTCTGTAGCGCCAATGTCATGACCGGGTTGGGAAATTCTATTGTTTTAAAGGTAACCTTCGCGCTTCCCAGGGTGTCATTGATACTGGTATACTTGAGTTTGGCTATGGCCACGATATCACCCGGCGTCGCTTTGTCTACCGCTATCTGTTCCTTACCCTGGATAATCATTAATTCCCCGAAGCGCTCTTTATGCTCTCTGGTGATATTCAT
>CAZCLS010000007.1:4673-11342 GCA_964499565.1 uncultured bacterium | reverse complement strand
TTCGGCAAGCTCGTTAACCAGTTCGGCGAACCGCGCGTTTTCCTTGTCTAATTTGTTGAGCACTATCATGCGCGGAATCGCATTCGCTTCAAGCAATTTCCATATCTGCCGGGTGCCCACCTCAATGCCATGCACAGCATCAATGACAACTATCGCGGCATCCGCCACCTTGACATTTGCAATGACTTGCCCGAGAAAATCAGCATAGCCCGGTGTATCGGATAAAAATATATTGTGGTCATTGTGACGGAGAAACAGGTTGGTCGCGTATACACTGACCTGCCGTTCCTGCTCTTCATGTGTGCAGTCCGATACCGTGTTCTTATCCGGCACCGATCCTAAACGGGTTGTCATGCCCGCAACGTTAAGCAGTGCTTCCGCAATGCTGGTTTTCCCGCTGGCCGCATGGCCGACTAATACTACATTACGGACATTTTTGACTGGAACATTATTCATGCGCGTTTTCTCCTCGGTCGATATGAAACTAGAAAAAAAACTACTAATGCCATTGGACGCTTACACGCCCCTGTCCCGAAATACTCAAAGCATTAAATAATAGCAAAAGAGTCGTTTTTTCGCAAGAACTCGCCCACTCCACGAATCCGCTTGAATGTTACCAGCCAATTGACTATAATATTCCGATTCACTATATTTGGTAATTCATTGCGATAAAGGAGAAAACAGAATGAGTAGTTTCGAGGTCGACATAACTGAAAAAAATTTTGAAGCCGAAGTTGTTAATGCCGGCAAACCGGTTATCCTTGATTTCTGGGCGGAATGGTGCGGCCCCTGCAAAGCTTTTATTCCTGTCCTGGAACAGTTCGCTGCAGCTCATCCCGAAATCAAAGTCTGTAAAATTAATGTTGATGATGCCCCCGCCATCGGCCAGAAATTCAGCGTAATGAGCATTCCTACCCTGGTTTTCTTCAAAGACGGCAAGCCTGTTCAAACCTCTGTCGGCAGTAAACGCCTTCAGGAACTCGAAGCGCTCGCTAAAACCGCCTTTGCCGGTTAATCATGTTCGCTGCCACCGCCGGTATACTCCATGCTTCTTCACCGGCTCATGGTATTTCGTGCTTTCCCGTTAATGCCGACCAGCTGGTTTTTCCATGCAACACTGGCAGATCGCCTGGATTTTTATTCCCCTGACCGGCGCCGCAGTTTCGTGGCTTTCCGCCCGCGCGCTTATCCGCTTTGCCCCGCTGTTCGGTTTTACCGATGCACCCGGCCGGCATAAATTCCATTCCGCACCGACTCCCCTGCTGGGCGGTTTAGGTCTGTTTACCGGCATTCTGGTTTGCCTCGCCGCCAACCTGCTCTCCCAAGGATGTTCCCTGGCTTTCACCTTCTTTTTCCTGACCGCCGCCATCCCGGCTCTCCTGCTCGGTATTCTGGATGATCGTTTTATATTTTCTCCCCTGCCTAAATTAATCGGCTTCTGCTGCATCGCTTGCTTTCCAGCTGCCTGGCTTGCCGTTTTCACCTCCGCCCATTTGTTTAACGCTCTCATATTCGCCCTTTTGCTGTTCTTCTTTACCAACGCTCTCAATCTGCTTGACAATGTTGACGGCTTATGCAGCTCCATTGGCCTGGCTATCCTGCTTACCTCCGGTTTGTATTATCACTCCCCCGTCATCTTCGCCCTGGCTGCCTGCCTGGCCGGTTTTCTCTTCACCAACTGGCCTCCCGCCCGCATCTTCCTGGGCGATACCGGCAGTCTGCTCGTCGGTGTCCTGTGCGTCTTTGCCGTGTTTTATCCCTTCCATGTTCCTGCATCACCCTGGAAAATATCACCGCTGCTGGCCGTTCCGGTATACGACACCTTCTCGGTTATTTTTGTCAGGCTGAGCCAGGGCCGTTCCATTCTTCAAGGCGGCCAGGATCATCTGTCCCATCGCCTGATTCGTTCGGGATTCAGCGTGCAACGCGTTAATATCGTTCTGAGCGCCGTCACTTTCCTCGCCGGTGCAGCCGCAATATATTCACCTCAGCATTATACACTCCCCATCGGTCTGGCTTCCTTGCTCCTGATCGGCTGTATTGAATACCTCGCACGCCGATTCCATTTCTCCTCTTTGCGTCACTAAAGACCCCGCCGACCTTGCGTCGGCGGTGAATCAGTTTGTTTCAAAGCGGATTTATGGTTAGGGTAGGTGCTTTACTTATTACCTGCCGTTTACTACAATATGAAGTTGATAATGATACTATTACTGTGATAAAGGACCGGTGAACCTGGGATGAATACCACTATTCCATACGATATTATTAATTCGCTTCCCGAAGCGTTGTATATCATTGACCTTGCGAATAATTCACTTGAACTTGTCAATGAGTCAATGACACACATGCTTGGTTATTCGTACGATGAACTGTACAACATGGGCGCTGATATGCCCCTGCTTTTGAGCAATCCCAACGATAAACGCCTGAGCGCGGCTCAAAGCCTTGCCATTCTTAATGACCACCATACGCCTGACAGCATCGAACATACCTGCCGTCTCAAACATAAAGACGGTTCCTGGCGCTGGTGTAATGTACGAGAAATTATTTATACACGCAATGAAAATGAATCGCCGGCCAAATTGCTCGGTATCATCAATGATATCACTATCGCCCGCCTGACCGAGGATGAACTGTTCTCCCGCGAGGCTATCATCCTGGCGCTGGCGTATGCCGCCGAAAAGTTCCTCGGCCCTGATCCATACCCGGAAAGTATTCCCAGTATTCTGGAACAGCTGGGTGAAGCGGCGCTTGTCAGCCGGGTTTATATTTTTGAAAATTATGCTGACCAGAACAGCGGATTATCCACCTCCCTCGTGTATGAATGGGCCGCTGAACAGGTTAAACCCTTCCTATCTGTTCCGGAACTGCAGAACATTTCCTATGACAGTCCTTTGTTCGATGGAATAAAGGCCATCGTTAACGAAGGCAACGCCGTATACGGTCTGACAGAGTATTTCAACGGCGAATTCCAAGCTTTGCTGAAAGCAAAAAGTACCCGTTCCATTCTGCTGGTGCCGATATTCGTTGGTAATGAATGGTGGGGCTTGATGGGTTTTGACGAGTGTAAAAGCGAGCGCGAATGGTCCGCGGGTGAAATCGATTCCCTGAAGGCTGCTGCCGCTACGCTCGGCGCCGCTATCCGCCATGACCGTGCCCGCGCCGCTTTGAAACAAAGTGAAGAACGCTACCGTAACTTGATTGAAAATACCAGCGACCTGGTATGGGAAGCCGATACACGGGGACGCTATACGTATATAAGTCCCAAAGTCCAGGACGTCCTGGGGTACAGTCCGGGTGAATTCATCGGTCAACCGATGTTTACGTATACCGAACCAGCTGAAGCCCGGCGAATGAAGGCCATTTACGCGCAGTTGGCTTCCGAGAAAAATCCGTTCTCCAGGATCGAAATTACCTATATCCACCATTCGGGCCTGCCCGTCATTCTGGAAACGAACGGGGTTCCCTTTTTTGATGACGCTAACTCCCTGCTCGGATTCCGAGGCATTCATCGAGATATAACTGACCGTAAACGAATTGAAAAAGAACTTGAAAATGAACGCCTTAATCTTGAACACACCGTGGCTGACCGGACAAGGGAACTGCACGAGTCTTTGAATCAGATCAAAGACACTAATCTCCGCCTGGAAGAGGCCAATCGCCATAAAAGCCGCTTCCTCTCCTCCATAAGTCATGAACTTCGTACTCCCCTTAATGCGATTATCGGATTTGCCGACCTCTTCAAAAGCCAGCATTTCGGTCCATTGAATGAAAAACAATTGCATTATGTCAACCAGATCAATGAAAGCAGCGCTCACCTTCTTGCCCTTATTAATGACCTGCTTGATATGGCCAAAATCGATGCCGGCGCCATGTCGATTGTATTGGACGAGTTCTCTGTCGATGATTTGATTACCGCTATTACGTCGATGATGGCTCCCCAGTTCCGCAAGAAAAATTTTACGCTCGCCATTGAGACTGCTCCTGATCTCCCCTGCCTGAATGCCGACCTGCGCAAATGCAAACAGATTCTCCTTAACCTTCTTTCCAATGCCGTTAAGTTTACGCCCGAAAACGGCCGGATCACGATCAGCGCCGAACTGTTCAATAACACCGTCTTCAAACTATCCGTGCGTGATACCGGCATTGGCATTAAACCGGAAGAATGCGAAAAGATTTTCTCCGAATTTCACCAGGCCGACCGCGTTCGCGACGAACACCTCGGCGGCACCGGCATCGGCCTGGCCCTTACACGCCGCCTGGTCGAGTTGCACGGCGGTCGCATCGGCGTGGAAAGTCAGGTGGGCAGCGGCAGCTGTTTCTGGTTCACTCTCCCTCTAAAAAAAGTCGCGCAGCCGCTGCATGGGTCAGTCTCTCATCAACCTGCATTCTCATCCGCCTCCCTCAAAGGCAGAAAAATACTGATTGTTGATGATAACGAAGTCAACTGCGCTATGCTCATCGATATTCTCGGCGGCAAGGAACTCATTGTCGCCACGGCTAAATCCGGTTTCGAAGCCCTGGACGTTGCCGTCAGCTTTAAACCGGACTTGATCCTGATGGATTACAAACTGCCCGTCATGGATGGCCTCGAAGCTACCAGGCGCCTGCGGTGTATTGACGAATTTAAATCATTACCGATAATCGCCCTGACTTCCGGCATCGGCGACAATGCCGATGAATTATGCCGCCAGGCCGGTTGCTCCTCTCACCTGACGAAACCTGTGCAGGCCGAGGATATTTACCAGGTTCTTTACCGTTTCCTGTCCGCAAATTCTTCCTTGCCTTAACCCATAATCGGAATTGTATGATGAATCGCGCTACTGTCCTTATTGTTGATGACAATGAACGCAACCGCCTTATCCTGAACGATTATATCGAAACCCTGGACCATATTCCGGTCTTGATTGAGACCGGCCGTAAAGCTCTCGATTATCTCGCTGATCATCCTGTCGATATCGTCCTGCTTGATATCCTTATGCCGGAAATGAACGGCTATGAAGTGCTGGAACATATGAAAGCATCTCCCGCTTTGATCCATATCCCGGTTATTGTCATTTCCGCCATCGATGAACTTGACAGCGTTGTCAGATGTATCGAAAAAGGCGCCGATGATTACCTTGTCAAACCTTTCAATCCCGCTATTTTGAAAGCCCGCCTGAAATCCTGCCTGGACCGCAAGGAATTGCATGACGCCCTGGAAACCAGCTATCGTAATCTTAAACAGGCCGAGCAATCCCGGGACGCCCTCTTCCATATGATTGTCCATGACCTTAAAAATCCTCTCTCCGTCATCAGAATGCATGCCGAGTTGATCCCTTTCCTGAGTAATGAGGAGTCCGAAGCATACGGAGACGGTTCCGATGCCGCTAATTCCATCGAAAAAATTATCGCCTCTGTCGATGCCATGACAGATCAAATCGGCAGAATCCTTGATGTCGCCAGACTCGAAGCCGGTGAAATACCGATCCAAAGCGAATCGTTTAATGCAGCAAAACTGTTGTGTAATGTGTGCGACATGTTTACGACCCAGTCGGATAAGCGCTTTGTCAGCTTTTCGTGTGATCGCCCGGATGAGCCAATTATGGTTGTAGCTGACCGCCATCTGCTCTCCCGCATGTTGCAGAACATTATTTCAAATGCCATAAAATATGCCGGCCAAGAGCCCCGGGTTCTTTGCTCGATTGCCCGGAATTCCTCCCTCGTCGATATTTGTATTTCCGATAACGGTCCGGGCATCCCCACGGAATTTCAGGAAAAGATTTTTGAAAAGTTTTATCAGATAAATCCTGAAAAAAAGAGTTTCGGGGCCGGTCTCGGCCTGGCTTTCTGCAAAATGGCCGCCATCGCTCAGAACGGTTCTGTCTCCGTTCGGAATGCTCCGGACGGCGGCGCTGTGTTTCATATCTCTCTGCCAGCCCCCACTGATTGTTGACCCTAAATCCGCGATGGGATGAAACTGGACACTAATTTTGTGGCGTATCTCACGCCTCATATCTGCCGCACCTGCGTCTATCGCAGAATTAGGGGTTGATTTGGTCCTTGCCAATCAGTTCTACTTATGCTATACTATATACAGATTTGGAAATATGATCTTTGACAGGGGGCGAACCGGGTTCGACTGGAATCGAAGCCTTTTCGTTGCATGCCGCGGTTGTCCGTTGGCCGCGTTATCAAGCGGACAAACAATTCAAATGCGAACAATCAATTCGCTCTCGCTGCGTAATTAACCGCAGCGCGTTCTCCACCTCTGCTGCCTGTCAGTGGTGATAGAACGTCGACTCACAGGCTGGCTGACTAGCTGCTCCTCATGGCGTGTCAGTAAGATTTCAGTGAGGATCGTCCAGCGGTAGCCTGTCGGCAGGCAGCCAAAGGATTAAAACCCGTTTACCGACTACGCATGTAGACGCGACTAGGACAGATGTTCAGGACGCGGGTTCGATTCCCGCCGCCTCCACCATCATTCTTGTATGATCTCATATTTTCTATTCATCCTCTCGCGCTTTCTTACAGACGCAGTTTCCCTTCCACTGTTCGCCATATCCGGGGTGTTCGTCTTTATTTTTTCCCCCTCCCGCGTTTTTCACTCTTTAATTCTTTCCCGGAGGTTAACGATGAAAACTGCCGCCCTTTGCCTCGTGTTCGGGCTCGCTTCAGTTGTCCTCTGCC
>CAZCLS010000007.1:0-4573 GCA_964499565.1 uncultured bacterium | reverse complement strand
GTTGCCCTGGCCTCATTCCTGATCCCTATCGTCTTCCCGCCCGCCACCAGCACCAGGCCGGGCTTGGCTCCTTTCGGTTTGCTGACATGCTTTCGCTGGGCATAGGTTATTTCGACAACGTCTCCCTCGGCTACCTTTGACGCGCAGGCACATACCCGCGCCGCTTCCAGCATCGTCGCTCGTGGCACTTCTTTCCGCCCCGCTCTGATTACGACATGGCTCCCCGGCCGGTTCCGCGTATGCATCCAGATGTCTGTGCCATGCGCTATTCGCACGGTTATATAATCGTTTTCGCGCGCGTTTTTCCCCGCTATTATTTCAAATCCGTCACTGCTGAGATAGCGGGCCAGCCGTGGTCCATTCTCTTTCTTTGCTCGTGCTGCCGCCCTCACCGGAGCTTTGGCCAGCCTTGTCGCTGTCAGCCCTCGCAGCGCTTCTGTATCTTCCAGTTTTTCCGCCTGCTCCTGCTTCTCAGCTGTCTGTTCAAGCTCTCTGTGCGTTTCCGCCAGGCGCTCCGCTACTATCTTCCGGCCCCGTTCCCCTTTCTGCGCCCGGTGAAATAATCCTTTAATGTTCTCCTGCGGCGTCTTGGCCGGGTCTAATGCTATTGTCATTTCTTCATTCTTATCTGAAAAAAAATCTGTAACGGTCACTTCCGACATTCCGCGCGCTAACACATGATAATGCGCTTTCAGTAGTTCTCCCCACAGCCGGAACTGTTCGCTTGCTTCGGCGTTCTGGTTGTCATGCTCGATTTTGTCCAGTTTGCGCTCCAGCCGTTTGTATTCTTTCCGCAATTGTTGACGTACCGCCCGGCGAACCGTTTCCCGCTCACTTTTCCGCGCGTGTTCCATCAGTGTGTCATATGAAACTACGGCATAAGACGTCTGTGTTGCCGGCTGACGGCCTGCCGCGGAGAACGTTCGGCCTGCCTGCCAGTGGTAATCCGGATGCATGCATGAGCGAATCAGCCCTTCCTCATCAATCAGCACTGCGTTGCCTTTTTTGTCATCAAATATAACCGCTATCCGCCATCCCGTTGCGGTTGTCAGTGCTATATACTCGCTCGCGGCTTCTATTGTGTTTATCGTCTGATGCTCAATCCGCCCTAACATCCCGGCCGGAAAATCCGTGTGCGGATAGCCGCAACCCGGTGATTCTTCCGATACACAGACATATCCCGGACTGCCCGGACAGCAATACACATATCTCGGCTTGTCATCCTTGACCACCCTCACTGCCAGTACACATCCGTATACTATGCCGACCTTCTGCAGTTCTCCTCCCCGCAGTCCGGCAAGCTCCTTTTTTATGATCTCATTATCTCTGTCTGTCATGGGCTCAATTGTATTCATTATCTCCCTGTCCGTCAAGAACAATTGCCGAAAATCATGAAACCTTATTTTTTCCTGTTTGACATCCTGTGTTTTTTTCAGTATATTTGCTGATTAACTATCAATACTAACACTCTGCTCCATCTACTATGAATGTCAACGGTCATCATTATCGTACTGTCTGGTTTGAAAACAATCAACTCAAATTAATTAATCAGCATTGCCTGCCCCAGTCCTTCTCTATTCATTCCTGCTCAACCTGGCCCGAGGTTGCCAACGCAATATCAGACATGACCGTACGTGGCGCGCCTGCTATCGGTGCCGCCGCGGGCTATGGCCTCGCACTGGCCGCACGCGAAGCTCCCGATGCTGATTTCAGCTCTTTTATTCGTGATGCCTGCATTGCTCTGCGGAATACCAGACCAACCGCCCATAACCTTTTTTTCGCCCTGGATCGGGTTCTGGCCGCTATCACTAACGCGGATTCCCCACGCGCCGCCCGTTCAGCCGCGCGACGTGAAGCTGACGCGATCGCCGGGGAGGATGTCAACGCCTGCCGCCTTATTGGCGAATATGGATCCGCACTTATTTCGGACGGCATGACGATTCTTACGCACTGCAACGCCGGTTGGCTTGCGACTGTTGATTGGGGCACTGCTCTGGCTCCTTTGTACGCCGCCGCCCGTCGGGGTGTCCAATTCACGGTACTTGCCGATGAAACCCGTCCTCGCTGCCAGGGTTCCCGGCTAACTGCCTGGGAACTTATGCAGGAAGGTATTAATGTCGAAATTATCGCCGATAACGCCGCAGGATATTTCTTCAGTAATGGGGATATCGATTTGTGTATCGTCGGCGCCGACAGAATTGCCGCAAATGGCGATGTCGCTAATAAAATTGGAACCTATGAAAAAGCCGTTCTGGCAGCCAGACATGCTGTGCCCTTTTACGTTGCCGCCCCTTCCTCAACCTTTGACCGTGGCTGCCCGACCGGCGATGAGATTATTATTGAAGAACGTTCCCCGGATGAAGTTCTATCGATTGAAGGTTTTGATGATCAGGGCCGTCCTGCCCGCGTTCGTCTTTCTCCTCCGGGTGCTCTTGCCCGCAATCCGGCATTCGATATTACTCCGGCCGAATTGATTGCCGGTATCATCACAGAAAACGGCATTGTCACCTTCTAACCTTGCCTGAAAAACGCTTGTTAAACTCTAATCCACATCATTTCCGGTCTCTTCCCGTTCAATCTGGTCCAGCGTGATTATCCTGTCCGGCTCTGCGTACCGTACTTCTTTTCTCGCGCTTAACTGTTTAATCCCGTCCGGCACCGTTACATCCGGCGGTAATGTTACCAGAACGATGCTCCCTTTAACCATTTCCTTTTCTATTTTTGCCCCCGGGATGCTTGCCACTGCTTTCCGACGCTGTTCAGCGCTTACTCCATTCTTAAACCCTACCAGTACCTTTCCGGCAACATAGTTTGCTTGATTTGTTTTGGTTTCTGATTGTGAGCGCTTCACCGTATCAGCCGCTGCCCGGACTACGGTAACTGTCACACAATATGTTTCCAGCGGAGGTGTATCCTTCTCCCATGGCCTGAAATACCCGCAGCGAATGACTGATTGCCCGGTCTGCTCCGCTATAAAGCTGAAGCTGAATGTTCCACCCCTGCCAACCGCGCCTTTTGTACCCGCGCTCGTTGCATAGGCTACCTCACCAGTCTGACGCAGCGCTTTGCCGGACAATTCCTGCAACGACCAGGAATACCCGGTCGTTATGTTGCCCGGCAGCACTACCCTGACTATGCTGTTTCTTTCCACCTCGACAATTCTGCCGGATTCTCCTTTGCTCAACTCCAGTAATGGTGACGCACAGGAAGATACAAAACTCCAGAGTCCAATCATCAGTACGATCGCGCTATACCTGGCATATCTTGAATTAACGTTCATAGCTTCCTCCTATGATATTTATTCGTTACATGCCTGTTTGCCGGCATATACATATAAACTAATTACTTTCGAGACATTACGCTCTGCCGAGAATAGCAGGTCGGCATGTGCGGCTGCCGCGCGGCCCATTCGTTTGCGTTCGTCCGGATGCCTGATCAGATGCTCCAATTTGTCAGCCAGGTCCTGTATGTCCTCCGGATGTGCCAGAACGCCCGTCTTGCCGTCAACAATCTCTTCCCCGGGGCCGTCTATGTTAAATGCCGCCGTCGGGCGCCCCGCCGCGGCTGCTTCGCCGCATAATCGCGAAAAATGCGGCTCGATAAACGGTGCCGCTAGAATGTCGCATTGCTGCACTAACTCACCCACATCCGTTCGCTCCCCCATGATCGTTACATCTTTTTCAAGCCCCAGTCCTGTAATATGCGCCTGCAACGTTCGCGGTGCTTTGCGCGCTTTGAATCCTAAAATACCCCGGGCGCATGTGTAGGTTTCTTCAGGCCCTACCAGCAGCAGGTGCACCGGCAATCGTTTCTGGCGCAGCAGAACCAGTGCCCGCAACAGCAGATGCACCCCTTTGGCTCGTGTAAACCGGCCGAAATACCCAACAATTACAGCTGTCTCCGGCAACGCCAGTTGCCTGCGCAGTGTGCCCGGGTCCGCTCCGGTTCGAAACGCATCCAATTCGATAAAATCAAACACGATGACCGTGTTCGGGCTGTCGCTTAAACCCCAGCGTTCCGCCTCTGATGGCAGCATGAAAACAAAATAATCCGCCCAGGACTTCGTCAGATGAATGATCAGCCCGCGTCGCAGACCGGTGTAGCCCGGATGCAGACATTCAAGAATGTTAATGATTACGGGACAGTTACCGTGTGACGCCGCAAAAAGTATGCCCGGAATAACTGACGAGTTGAGATGGATTATATCCGGCGCCTCCTGCCCGATTATCCTGCGCGCGGTCCTGTACGAGCGCAACTGTCCCCAGAGCATTTTAAGCAGAACATGCGGATGTCGTATTCCGTAAAATCCATCCGATATATGCAGAAACGGGATTGCCCCTTCATCTATTATTACTCTGAACCCATGCGCACTGAACATTTCCGAAGCGGAACTGCGCCTAATACACCACACAACCGGTTCGTACCGCGTCCGGTCGATGTGAAGCAGCAGTTTCAACAGCAGTTGCGGCGCGCCCCCCATACCACTGCCGTGATGCACAAACAATATTTTTTTTCTACTATGTTCCATCATGCGTATCCGAGGAAAACATGTGTACGTCACTCCAGCGGATTA
>CAZCLS010000006.1:0-25299 GCA_964499565.1 uncultured bacterium | reverse complement strand
AGATTGAAGATGTGATTGCGGACGCGGCGCAGGGCGCGCCAGCCGTATGAGAACAGGAACTGCCAGTTCCGTTTTTTGAATGTAAAGAGAAACAGGATCTGACGCCAGATGAATTTCGGATGCAGGGCAACATGATACATTGACTTAATGGCATCATAGTACCTTTCGTGCGGAATCGGCGTTTTGACGATCAGTTTGCTCATGTCGAAATCGTTATAGTCTTCGGTCAGCAGAACGCCTTTCTGGGCGCACTCGATATGATAGGGAGTAAAATCAAGGGGAGTACAGATCGTTACCTGAAGGGTACGGGCGAGACCTTTGAACATCAGGTCGCGCACGGTTGAAACGGTCTGGTCAAGCATCTCCTGGGTCTGCCAGTAATAGCCGACCATGATCGTGAGATGGGGATGCATGCCGTAGCGGGTGAACCACTCCAGGTTCTGATAGGCCTGATGAGGGAGATAGCCTTTGTTCAAGCGGCGCAGGGTTTCCTCGTCCGCGGCTTCGAGACCGACCAGGATAAAGCGGAAATTGGCTTTGCCCATCAGCTTGATGGTTTCTTCGTCCAGGTAGGCGAAGCGGGTATTGATACCGAAATAGACGCCTTTTTTATGCAGGCCGCGGTCGATAATGCCCTGGGCGAATTCGCGCGCCTGCTTACCGCGGTACCACACGCCGGAATCATCGAAAATTTCCTTGACATGGTACTCTTCGATCAGGCGTTGATATTCATCCAGGCTTTTTTCGACTGAACGGATAGAGAAGGTCAGGTCGGGACCATTGTAACGGCAGAAGGTGCATTTGCCGAACATGCAGTCACGGATAACGCTGGTGGCATAGGTGCCCGGTGTCTGCAGGAAATTGCCGTTTTCAAAGGCGTAGCGTTTCCACTGGACCAGGTCGCGGTCGACATCGGGGGAGATATCGAGATTTTCAACTTGTTTGAAGTTGCCGGTGTTGCGGAAGGAATCGGTATCCTGGCGTATCCACAGACCTTCCTGAGTACAGGAGTCGCGCCAGTCATCATGTTCATCGATATAAGGCACCAGTTTTCTAAGGACGAAATCGATATGATTACTGCGCAGCACAATATCAGTGCGGGACAAACTCATGGTTTCCTGCGGATTGCGCATGGAGTGATAGCCGGTCATGATGACGATACAGTGCGGCAGGGCGTCTTTTATAGCATTGACCAGTTTCCAGTAAAATTTCATAACCGGGGTCGTGCTTTCAAGAACAACAATATCCGGCTTCCAGGCTTTCAGGTCGGTAAACCACTGCTCATACGATTTTCCCTGGGCGTTGCCGTCGTCCCAGTAGACCTCACAGCCGATATCGCGCAGCCACGTAGCGGCCTGACCGTGTACGACCGGCAGCAGATAGGTCGGCGTTTTGAAAAACTGGACATTGCGGTTCTGCGAGACCATGGCGACCTGGCCGCGTTCATTGACAATCGGGGGATATGATATGGCGATCTTCATGCTAAGGGGTACTTAGGTACTGGAGTAATGGGGTTATGGAGTATTGGCGTAATGTACTTATTTGACAGAATCAATTTACAAAAGATTAAAAAAAGATTTCGGTGAAAATATGGTCGCCGTCCAATCCCTGTTCTCGCAGGATGTCATAGGTTTCGGCTATCATGGCATTATTGCCGCATAAATAACAGATGGTATCCGCGGGAACCGGATTGGCGCGGAGATACGCGCTTACCCGGCCCTGGAAGTCACCGCCGGCATCACGGGTGACACAGCTGATATAGCGGTCGGATTCGTACTCCTCCATATCATAGCGTTCATCCAGGTAGCGGATGCCGTGCAGAACCGTGTAATCAAGACCGGGGCAGGTGCGGATAAAGCTGCGATAGGGAGCAATACCGACGCCCGTAGCGATAAAGAGATATTTTAGAGCGGTATTTTCGGTGTTGCGCAAGACAAACTGGCCATACGGTCCGTCGAAATCAACCTGGTCCCCGGGCCGGCACTGCTGCAATTCGGTCGATACCTGACCGCCCTCGATCTGTTTAATCAGGAATTCGAAATAATCATCCTGCTCACCGGAGTACAAAGAATATTCGCGATTAATGCCCGAACCGCTGACGCCGAGGGTTACACACTGGCCGGCAACGGTATTAACGTCATTGCGGTCGATGCGCAGAACAAACGCTGAACGGTTCAGATGACGAATACTCTGAACCGTATGCACCAGGCCCGCTTTCCTGGGAGTGAGGGCGTGGGTGAGCGTTAATACATCAGTTCCTTTCGACATAGGCGGGGATAACCGTGATTAATTATAGAAGAAGGATGTGGTCAGCGAATCATACGAATGCTGCCGCACCAGTTGCTGCAATTATAAACACAATCACCGCAATTGTCAAAACAATCGCGGGCTGCGTCTAATCACGTGACTGCAGCAGCCGGTCGATCAGGACAAATGCCAAAGCGGCCTGCTGATTGCGGTCGAGCTGGTTTTCTACTGTTTCGAGCATCTGCTGAATACGCGCTGAACTGTCGGGATCGTCGAATGCAAGGCGCCGGGCATCCTGCAGCTGCTGTTCAGTAAGGCAGTAATATGACGGGCTGCCTGTTAATGGTATGGTTGTGGTGTTCATCCGTTTAGAGCGACATATGTTATAAAGCAAAGCTGCTGCCGCAGCCGCATGATTCGAAGGCAAAGGTGTTGCTGAGATGAAAGCCCGGTTTAATCAAGTCGCTGGAATAATCTATTTTCAGACCATCCAGAAAATACTTGCTGAACGTGTTGGTAACAATAATAATGGAATCCTGAGAATATACAGTGATATCGGACTCGTCAGGTTCGGAATCGATGACTGCGGAATAGCTCATGCCGGCGCATCCGCCGGGCGCGACGGTTATGCGCAGGAAACGCTGTTCTTCAGAGCACAGAGTGTGCAGTGCATGCCGGGCTGGTTCGGTAATATGTATTGTCATAGCTACGCGGTGTCCATAGCGGGTTAAACAAGTAATACAATACCAGTATACGAGAAAATCGCTGGTTTGTCAAGAGAGGGGAGGGGAGTATATGGAGTAATGGAGTAATGGAGTAATGGAGTAATGGAGTAATGGAGTAATGGCGGGATGTGTAGGGGCGGACCCGTGTGTCCGCCCTCCGGTGTATAGTGAACACGTTGGACACGTCGGACAGGTCAGACACGTCAGACACGTCAGACAAACTTACCCATCAATCCGCGCCGATGGCGGGACCAGCTCATTCCCTAATACCCCCTGGCCATTACCCATTAACCATTACCCATTAACCATTTTTCACTACACCCCCTTTGTTTTTATGAGGGAAAATGTGTATAATTATCATAATTAACACTTTGATGGTGTTTGGTGAAGAAAATACAGACGTATACTAACCGGGAATAGTCCAGAGACGTTATGAATGTACTTATCATTGGCGGCGGGGGGCGTGAGCATGCGCTTGCCTGGAAAATAAAGCAATCAGTCAAAGTAAAAACCATTTATTGCACACCCGGCAACGCGGGGATATTTGAATTGTGCGAAAAAGTTCCCGTCGAACCGGATGACTATGCCGGTCTGGCCCAATTCGCGAAAACGCACGATGTTAAACTGACGATTGTCGGGCCTGAAGCGCCGTTATGTGCTGGCATAGTCAATGAATTTCACAATCAGCGTCTGCAGATATTCGGACCGGACAGCAAAGGGGCGCAACTGGAAGGGTCGAAAGTGTTTGCCAAGGAGTTTATGACCCGGTACAGCATACCGACCGCAGCCTACGAGAGTTTTGACGATCCTGAAGCCGCGCGCGCCTACATTCGAAAAAAAGGCGCGCCATTAGTCGTGAAAGCAGACGGTCTGGCCGCCGGGAAAGGAGTAAGCGTGTGCAAAACAATCGCGGAAGCTGAACAGGCAGTTCGCCATGCTATGGAAGAAAACGCGTTCGGCGCCGCGGGCTCACATATTATCATAGAAGATTTGCTGGAGGGGGAGGAAGTTTCGATCCTGGCATTAGTTGACGGCAAGACAATCACAGCCCTGGAACCGTCCCAGGACCATAAAGCGGTATATGACAATGACCAGGGGCCGAACACGGGCGGGATGGGTGCGTATTCACCGGCGCCGCTGGTGACACCGTATCTGATGGAGGAAATCCGGCGGCATGTTCTCGAACCCGCTCTGCGCGGCCTGCAGCAGGAGCGCATAGATTATCGCGGTGTGCTGTACGCGGGACTGATGATAAAAGACAAAAAACTGAATGTCCTGGAATTTAATGTACGTTTCGGTGATCCGGAAACCCAGCCGGTTTTAGCCCGCCTGAAATCCGACCTGGTAGAGCTGTGCCTGGCAACGACCGGCGGCCGGTTGAATACTTTCAATCTGAAATGGGACCCGCGCCCGGCGGTATGCGTGGTAATGGCATCCGGCGGTTATCCCGGCAAGTATCAGAAGCATAAACCTATCACCGGTATTGCCGCTGCCGAACAGGATAAAGATGTGATTGTGTTTCATGCCGGCACGACCCTGAGCCAGGGACAATTGGTTACGAATGGCGGCCGGGTTGTGGGCGTTACCGCCCTGGGTGCTGATATACCGGCTGCCGTCAGCCGGGCTTACACCGCAGTTGAAAAAATTCATTTTGACCAGGCCCATTTTCGATGGGATATCGGAGCAAAAGCAATTACGTAACTATGCCTGCATTAATCAAACAATTCCTGTTTCCCCGTGCAGCTCTTACCGGTATCCTGCTGAGTTTGAGCGGATTTCTGTTCAGCGGCTGCGGCAATCCGGCCGATGGCTTCTACCGTTTGCGCGGGGATGCGTTCCGTCATGGCGATGATCCGCGGGAAGCGCTGAACTGGTATACCAGGATATCGTCCAACAGCTGCAATCAGGAAGTTCTGATCAATATGGCTGAATGTTACGATGATATTGATGATTATACCAACCTGGTCGGCACCTATCGCGCTTTGTACAGGCAGTCGTCCGACAGCACGTATCTGGAAATGCTGCTGTTTGTGCATAAGGAATATGCGGACAACCAGGGCGCGATAGAAACGCTGCAGACATTAGTCGTGGCGGAACCGGAGGAGTTGAAATTCCGCGGCGCGCTTATCAGCGCTATGCGGCAGAGTTCTCAGTCAAACCGGATACCGGTTTTGCTGGAAGAGTATGAACGGTCGGCTGATGGCGATGACACGGAACTGGTCTTTCTCAGCGCGATGTGGGACAGCGTGGGCAACGAGACCAACAGCCTGCGGCTGGCCCGGGAAGGGTTAGCTCTTGCGCCGTCAAATACTGACTGGCGCTTGTATCTGACGGAAACGTTGACTAAACAGAAGCTGTATCAGGAAGCCTTGAGCAACGCGACACGGCTGGCGGAAGAGCAACGAACGAACGCGGACATTCTGCAGCTGCGGGGCTATATCTTCAACGAGATGGGAGACAGCAGCAACGCCATACGCTGTTTCCGGCAGGCGCTCAGATATGACCAGCAGAACATCCTGGCATTAAATAATCTGGCGTATCTGCTGCTGTCTGAAAACAGAAATATCAGCGAAGGGCTGGAGCTGGCTCTGAGCGCGGTTAAGCTGCAAAGAACAGCCGTCACGCTCGATACGCTGGCTTACGCGTATTACCGGCGCGGCAAGCATGACGTTGCCCTGCGCTACCTGGAAGAAGCGGAACAGTTGATGCAGCAGGAGCAGATAGAGGTAGACCCGGAAATTGAATACCACTTCGGTTTAGTATATGCCGAGTTAGGGCAGATGCACAAAGCGCTGCCGCGGTTTCGCATAGCGCTGAAGCGCAATCCTGACTTGGAAAAGATGCTCAAACTGGAGCGGTATTATCAGACGCTGGAACCGCGTTTAAAGCATTAATGAACTGATAACAGACAAAGACGAGAACACAGGTTATGGCCAATCCACATGTAGACGCATTCATGAAATCAGTGAAGGAACTGGCACTGACATTTGACGATGTGACCTTGATTACCCAGTATGCTGATTTTCTTCCTTCGGAAACAATTCTTGAAACCAGGTTTTCACGGAATGTCAAACTGAATATACCGTTCATCAGCGCGGCGATGGATACGGTCACGGAAGCCCGCATGGCGATAGAGATGGCCCGCCTGGGAGGGATCGGCGTGATTCACCGCGGCATGACGCCCGCGGACCAGGCCCGGCATGTGGCTAAAGTAAAACATTATCTGAATGGACTGATCATAGACCCGATCGTTTTCAATGAAAATCAGACGGTTGATTCGGTTCTGGCTACCCGCGAGAAAAAGGGCTACGGCTTTTTAGGATTTCCTATTGTAAACGACCTGGGCGCCGTTACGGGAATACTTACTTCCCGGGATATCAAGTTTCTCAAGAAAACCAATATAACAATTAAAGAGGTCATGACAACCGACCTGATTACCGCGCCGCACGGTACGACGATCGACAAGGCCTTTACAATCATGCGTGACCATAAAGTCGGTAAACTGCCGATTATTAAACGGGGCAAGCTGGTCGGGTTGTACAGCTATACCGATGTGCGCAATATTATAGAAGGAATCGAACCGCTGATCAACCGCGATAAAAAGCACCGCCTGCTCGTTGCCGCTGCGGTTGGAACGAACGATCATGAACGCATCGCTCTCCTGGTTGAGGAGGCGGTGGATGTAATCATTATCGATACCGCTCATGGCCACAGCAAAGGGGTGATTGATATGGTTGGCTATATTAAGAAGCACTATCCGGCGGTTGACGTGGTAGCCGGCAATGTTGCCACGCGGGAAGGCGCGCAAGCCCTGATGAAAGCGGGCGCGGACGGGGTAAAAGTAGGTGTCGGTCCCGGTTCTATCTGTACAACGCGGGTGATAACGGGAGTAGGCATACCGCAAATCACCGCGGTCTACGAGGCGATGTGCGGCGTCGGCGATGAGGTGCCGATAATTTCGGACGGCGGCATTCGGCATTCGGGTGATGTGCCTAAAGCCCTGGTTGCAGGCGCCTGCGCGGTTATGATGGGTTCGATCCTGGCGGGCACGGAGGAAAGTCCCGGGGAAAAGATCATTCATCAGGGCCGGCAGTTTGTCGTCTACCGCGGTATGGGCAGCCTGGGCGCTATGGCGGCCTCGATGAGCAGCCGCGAACGCTACAGCCAGCATGATGTCAATACCGAAAAGCTTGTGCCTGAAGGCATAGAAGGCCTGGTGCCGTATGCCGGCACGGTGGAAGGAGTCATTCAGCAGTTTACGGGCGGGTTGCGGTCGTCATTAGGATACAACGGGTGCCGCAGCGTGGATGAATTGCGCCGCAAAGGAATGTTCAGACGCATTACCTCGGCGGGCGTGCGCGAGGCTCATCCGCATGACGTGCGCATTTCCAAGGAAGCGCCGAATTACCGGACGGCTTTAAACAGTTGACCAATTGACACTACCGGGGCCTTCTGTTATAATTATCAGATTATCAGAGGAAGGCCTGTATCCTTCTGAAATGGCGTTAGTAGAATCATTACTCAGTAGAAATTATATGGGTTATTTTTCGCGTACACGATCGAAGCTGTTCCTGATTGCCGGAGCAGTGACGCTGCTATTTCTGACAACTCCTCAGAAAAGCAGCGCGGCCGATTCCCGCGAAGAAACGATCGAAGCCGCCTTTGACGCGGTTCGGACGGAGCCCGCCGCGAAAGCTATCCCCCTATTAGAAGAAGCAGAAAAAAAATATCCCTTTCACAGTGCCAACTCGGAAATCCTGTTTCAATTGGGACAGGCCTATCTGGCCGAGGAGCGCTTCGAAGACGCAAAAAAAACATATGACCTGCTGCTGACCCGCTACGGTAAATATGCCGATACACTCATTCGCGTAGATGAAGCTATCGTGTACCGGGCTAAAGCCAGGGGGTTGATGAAAGAGTACGACGAAGCTATCGCGGAACTTAAAAATTTCCTGCGTGAACGGCCCAAAAGTAAGGCCCGCGATGACGCGTTCATAGAGTTAGCGAACATTTACCTGCAGCAGAAAAACTATGCTGACGCGACGAAACTGTTGACACCTATAGCCAAAGACGCGCGCAGTACCGCGCGTGACGCGGCAATGTACCTGCTGGCCGAAATTACGATCCAGCAGGGCGATGTTGACAAGACTGAAGCATTGATGCAGAACATGTTGAAAACGGCTAAAGACCGCAATGCCCGCAACCAGGCTTTGTATAAACTCGGTGATATTTATCGCGACAGCAGTAATTTTGTCAAAGCCATCAATGCCTATCGCCGTATTAAAGCAGTCGGGGATGATCGCGAAGCACGCGAACTGAACGCGGGTATCCTGTATGAAATAGGTATTACGTATGAACGGCTGGGCCATCCGCTGGAAGCCCGCGTGGCCATGGAAGGCCTGGCATTCAAGTATCCCGAACTCGCCGCCAGTACCGTGGCCTGGCATCGCGCGGTTCTGAATGATGCCGATTATGGTGATTTCACACGCGCCGAAAAAACCTATCTGGCCTACATCAAAGAACATCCCGGCATACCGATCGCCAATGATGTCCGCCTGTACTTCGCTCAATTGCTTATGCAGAAAAATCAGTTTGACGATGCGATCCGTCAATTGAAAGCCGGAGTGCAGGAATATCCTACCGGCGTCTGGGCCGAAACATCCTATCACACCCTGGGTGTGGCTTTACTAGGCGCTAAACGCTATGAAGAAGCGGAAGCCACTCTGCAGGATTTTGCGAAAAATTTTCCCGACAGTCCCCTGGTGCCCGACAGCTACGCGTTCCTGGCGGAAGGCTATATAGAACAAAAACAATTTACCAAAGCGATTGAAATCCTGAAGATTATTCCCACCCAGTTCCCGGATTCCGAAGCGGCCAAAGGTGCCGCGCGGCGTGGACAGGAGGCATATCTGCTCTATGGCGAGTTCCTGGTCGGATCGAATATGATAGATGAAGCCGTGGCTGCGTATCAGAACGTGACCGACCCGGAACTGCTTGAACAAGCGGTTCTCCTGACGGGTGACGCGTATGTTCAGGGGGGCCGGCTGGATGATGCCGTTTCTGTTCTGAACACGTTTATTGAACAGTATCCTGCCAGTGAATTTCTGCCCCAGGCAACGTTCACCCTGGCCAGCGCCCAGATGGAGGCCGGGGAATACGAGGCGGCGGAAGCGACCTTGCAGAAACTGCTGGATATGAATCTGCCTTCCGACAATCCGGTGCTGCCCTCCGTTCAGCTCCAGATCGCGTTCTGCAAGTATTATCGCGATGACCGCCCGGGCATGAGCAACGCTCTGGCTTCGCTGACTGAAACGTATCCGAAAAGTCCGGAAGCCGGCGAGGCATTGTACTGGCTCGGTTTCCTGCATCGTTCAAATGGCAATTATCCCATAGCCGAAGATGTTTACCGGAAATTAGTGGAGTTGTATCCCGATAACCTCTACGCAAAAGAAGCGGCCTACCTGCGCGGAGAATGTTTTGTGCAGCAGAATAATACTCCCCTGGCGATCGACCGTTTCAAACGCGTGTTTGACAGTTATCCCGATTCCGCCTTTGGTGTTTATTCCCTCGTCCGGGCAGGTGAACTGAGCCTGGCGGAAGAGCAGTTGGACGCGTGGCTCACAGAGTTGGACAGCATGTCCGAGACCAAAGTGTTATATTCAAAAGAAATTCAGCTTGCCAAAGCCGGTGTTCTGATGCGTGCTGCTCAAACCAACGCGGCGGCGGCGATTATGAATGCTATTGCGATCGATACTCTGCCGGCCGGCATTCAGGGCTATGCCCTGGCTTTGAAAGCGGGAGTAGCCAATCTGCAGGGACAGTATGCCGCTGCGGAAGCCCTGGGACAGCTGGCGGTCGAGGCCTGCGCAACGGATGGCGCGGGTATAAGCGAAGCGCTGTATCAGCTGGGGCAGGCATACTTCCATCAGCAGAAATGGTTGTTGGCCGAAGAAGCCTATCGCCGCATGGACGAAGAAACGGTTATGCCGAACAATCTGCTGCATGCCCTGGCCCTGATAAACATGGCTGAGTGCCTGGTAAAACTCGATAGCGCCGACCAGGTAGTTGACGCATGTGACAAGGCGATCAGATTGCGGCCCGGCCCTGAGCTTTCCGCGCGCGCGGTTGTGTTGAAAGGTGACGCGATGACGCAGATGAAGGACTATCAGAAAGCCGCACAGTATTACGAGCGCGCGGTAGTACTGTATGACGGGTTCCGCCAATACGCGGTTCCCGCCTATAAAGGTTTGATTGAATCATATCAGAAACTGGGTCTGAGCGCGGAGGCAACCGAAGCGAAAAACCAGTTTACCGAACGGTATCCCGATGCACAATAAAGCAGGCATAAAAACGATTATACTGATGCTAACCGGATGTGTTCTGAGCGTATCCCTGGCGACGGGAGACACGCTCATGCTTAAAAGCGGGAAATCATATTCAGGCATGATTACCCGTGTGCGGCCCGGCCGCATCGCGTTGAAAACGTCCGCAGCCACCCGCGAATATGATGAGGAGCTGGTAAGCTGGAAACTGACTAAATTCACCCCGCCGCAAGATCCTGAAAAAACGCTGGAACTACTGAAAAACGGAAAGTACGCGGAAGCGCTGCCGGAGTTTGAAAAGTGGGGTAAACGGTATAATGAATTGCCGACGGTCTGGTATGAAGCCGCCTTGTACGGCATGGGCGTGGGCTACGCGTATACCGGCAAAGTCAAGCAAGGCATAACCTATCTCGAAAAACTGCTTAAGGATTTTCCTGATTCCCGCTTCAAGAATGACGCCGAGTTTTTCCTGATCGATTTCCAAACCAGCGGCGCGGCGGGGGATGATATTGAAGAGCGCCTGCTGGCCCTGATCAGCGACCCGGCAACCAGCGACCGCATCAGGGCTAAAGCGCACATGGGGCTCGGGGCGTTTTACTCACAGAAAAAAGAATGGAAAAAGGCGCTGGAGCAGTATGTGAGCGTAGTCGTGCTGCATGGCGATGTTGACGAACTGCAGGAAGACGCCCAGGTAAAATGCGGGGAATTGTTCCTGCAGACCGGCCGCACGAACGAAGCGACATTCTATTTTAAACAGATACAGGAAGTATACCCTGAGAGTGCCTCCGCTGAGCAGGCACGCAAACAGCTTTCATTACTTGCTAACGACAAAGGAGAATAATTTTATGAAACGTTCTGAACATCGTTTCGTACATCTGCTAACGAACACAATGATTACCCTGGCTATCCTTCTGATTCCAACGCTGCTTTATGCCGCGACCAATGTGGTCGAAGAAAGCAGTGCGGTCGGTTCGACGGTCAATTTATTTGACCTGGTATTTAAAAAGGGCGGATTTTTCATGTACCTTATCCTGCTGGTGTCAGTAGCGATGGTATGGCTGATTATTGATGCTTTTATGATGATCCGGGTCAATAAAATGATGCCGCCGGTCGTCGTCGAAAAACTCAAAAATACTCTTAACAAAGATACAATTGACGAGTCGATCCAGACGTGTGAAGATAATCCCAGCGTGCTGACGAAAATTTTAGCGGCCGGACTGCGCGCGCGGCATCGCGGCAAGGCGGCAATGGAAGAAGCGTTGGCCGAACACGGCGCGCGCGAAGTGTCGGGCCTTAGAACCCGGGTTTCGTACTTGAATACGATCGCGACAATCGCTCCCATGCTTGGACTGTTGGGTACCGTATCCGGTATGATTAAAGCGTTCGGTACGATCGGTATGGTCGGGATGGGTAAGGCCTCTCTGCTGGCCAACAACATCTCCGAAGCGCTGATTACAACTGCCGGCGGTTTGTTTATCGCGATTCCCGCCATGGCGCTCTTCTTTTTCCTGCGCAACAGAATCAGCAGTCTGATGGTCGTCGTCGAAGATACGATCGGTGAGTTAATCGATCAGCTTGATGCCTAACAGCGAGATAACCGCTGCCGTACTCTGCTCCGCACCGCGGGGGGGAGAGCGGCATAGAACGAACCTGCATAATGAAATTTAAACAGAAACCTGATGACGAGCCAGTCAGCTTTCAGATCGCCTCAATGATCGACATTGTCTTTCTGCTGCTTATTTTCTTTATTGTGGCATCGCAGCTGAAGGAAATGGAGACGGAAAAGGAATTGACCCTGCCGATCGCCGACGCGGCCAAAACAAAGCAGAGTGAAGGTGTTCAGGAGATTCTGCTCAATGTTCTGTCCAATAATAATGTCCGGGTCGGCGGCGTCGAGATTGCCATGCCGCAACTATCGGAAGAACTGCGGCGGATCGCCGCCGGCAGCGAATATGAAACCAAAAAGATCATCATTCGCGGAGACAAGAAAGCGCTGTATGGCAGAATTATGAGCATTATGAGCGCCTGTGCCCAGGCAAATCTCTGGAACGTATCATTCGCTACATTCCAGGAAACACCTGATACGGGCGAAAAGCAATAACATTTTACCCCTGACGGTACTATGGCTTATTTTGGAAGTCAAGAAAACGAACCGATAGATATGAACCTGTCCAGCATGGTTGATATTGTCTTCCTGCTGTTAATCTATTTTATTGCCGTGGCTACTATTCAACAGGAGGAATCCGAATTGAAAGTGGCTATTCCCATAGACCAGGCTGTGCGCCAGGAGCAGAAAACCGATACGCCCGAAGAGGTGGTGATCGATGTTTTTCCCGATGGCCAGGTGTATTTCAACCTGCAGCCGGTTGATACACCGGACAGTGTCGGCATGCCTGAATTGAAAAGCCAGTTGAAACGATTGCACGGCAAATACCAGGACCAGGCAGTGGTTATCCGCGGACAGCTCGAAACCCGGCATCAGAGCATTGTCGCGGTATTGAATGCCTGCGCGTATGCCGGTATTGAGAATATTTCCTTTCCTTCTGACCCCAGCGTATACATGGAATAGCATGAATCTGAAAGAATTTATAAAGAAGAATTACAATCTGGTGCGCGAATCGGAATCGCTGATGATCTCCATTCTGCTGCATGTTATCATCGCGGTGGTTATGATTTTTATTGTGGTCTCGTCATCCGAAACGGCTTTAAAATCGATAAAAATCCTGATGAAAAAAGCCGAAAAGCAGGAGCTGCCTCCTCCCAAACCGACCGTTCTGCCCAAAAATGTGGAGGTGAACGTTCCTCCGCCGAATGTCGATCGTTTGCAGAAACTGGATGAGCGCATGGTTGTGAAAGACAAGCTCAAGAGCAAGCTGCGGCCTAAAACGCTTACCTTGAAAATGAAAACCAAGCTTGATTTCAAAACAGCCAAAAATCTCGGTAAAGGCGTTAAAGGCCTTATGAATAAAGATTATGCCAATAAATTCGGCGTGAGCGGCTACGGCTCGACCCTGCGCGCCAAAATTGAACAGTTTGTTGTCGTTCAGTATGAAGGCGGTGACTGGGATTGCGAATTCTTCCACCGCGACGGTCAGCCTGTTATGACACTCGGATCGATTCCCAATTTGATTACTGAAATCGAACGCCGCACGAATATTGAAGTCGTCAACAAGGTGCCGGTGGTTGTCAGAGCCGATTCGCCTGAAATCCATAAAAGCCCGTTTGTCTACTTTACCGGCCATGTCAACTTCACCTTAACGGAAGCGGAAGTAGAAAATTTGCGGACCTACCTGATCCAGGGCGGTGCGATCGTGGCTAACAGCGCTTTGCCCGGCCGGCGCTCTCGTTTCGATATCGCTTTTCGCCGCGAGATGAAACGGGTTATGCCGAATTATGAATTGACGCCGATTAAAGATAACAGTGATATCTATAAATCGTTTCCAGCCTATTCCTTTACGCAAGTCCCGCCCGAGGGTATGAACTACTGGACCGAACCGGTTGAAATCATTGATATTGACGGCCGCATAGCAGTTATTTACAATCTGAATGATTATGGCGAAATGATGCTGGCTACGCTTGACCAGACCGGAACCGCGATAAAAACCGGTGAATCGGCCAAAGATGATGGCTACTGGTTTGAAGGCCACATGGTTCACCGCAATGACAACCGGATTTATGCTAATGTGGATGATTTCAAAACGGTTCTGGATGCCTATTACATGAACATTAATATATTGGCGTTCCTGTTGACGCGCTGACCGTCGGGAATCATGATGTTACGCTTAGTCAGTTGTGTGGGGCTTTTTGCAATACTGGGCGTGGCGTGGCTTTTATCGGAAAACCGCCGTTCCATCTGCTGGCGTCCTGTTGTCATGGGGATGCTCCTGCAGCTCCTGTTAGCCCTGGTTATTCTCAAAACGCTGCCCGGTAAATTTGTTTTTGAAGGTATTAAAAACATTTTTATCGCTATTATCAATGCCAGTAAAGCCGGTCAGAATTTTATCTGCGGCGGTTTGTTGGACGATAACGCGTTCGTTTTTGTGTTTTCAGTTCCCTGCACCCTGATCTTTTTTTCGGCGTTAATGGCCCTGCTCTATCATTGGGGCATTATGCAACGAGTCATTCGGGCCATGGCCTGGGTCATGTACCGCTCAATGCGGATTACCGGTAAAGAAAGCCTGGCCGCGGCCGCGAATGTCTTTGTCGGGATGACCGAAGCCCCCCTTTTTATTCGTCCCTACCTTAACACCCTCAGCCGCTCGGAAATGATGGCCCTCATGACTACCGGCCTGGCTACTATTGCCGGAACGGTTATGGCTATCTATGTCGGCTGGGGCATAGATGCCGGGCACCTGCTGACCGCCAGTGTCATGTCCGCTCCGGCCGCGCTGGCTATCGCGAAAATTATTGTTCCCGCTAAGGCCGGGAGTTCATCCGGTGACCTTTCTCTACACGATTACCTCGGAGATAAACGCGCCGTGAACTCGTTTGAAGCTGTGGCTATCGGTGCTAAAGACGGTTTGTATCTTTCTCTCAATATCCTCGCCATGCTCGTGGCGGTTGTCTCTCTGCTGGCTCTTATTAACGCTGTCCTCAGTTTAGTCGGTGGTATGGCCGGGATGGAAAGCCTGTCTCTCCAGAAAATATTCAGTTACCTTGGCTATCCATTCGCCCTGGCCATGGGAGTCGTTCCGTCTGAAGCCCGAACGGTAGGTGAATTGTTGAGCACGAAAATATTCATGACCGAATTAATCGCCTATAAATCCCTGGTGCAGCAAATGCCCGTTTTGTCACCCCGCTCAACTATTATTGCCACCTACGCTTTATGCGGATTTGCCAATTTCGCTTCTGTGGCGATTATTATCGGCGGATTAACCACACTGGCTCCCGACCGCAAAAACGATGTCGTCCAGTTAGCCATGAAAGCCCTGGCCGGCGGCGCTCTGGCTTCGTTCTCTACCGCGACTATTGCGGGGATGTTGATATAAAGAGGATTCAGGGTTCAGGGTTCAGGTTTTAATGGTTGATGGGTGATGGAGTGGTGGAGTGGTGGCCGAGGGCCGTGAGTCGTGAGCGGTGACCGAGGGCCGTGGGCAGTCAGTGTGGGAGGCCGGTTCCACACGGGCGACTGTTTTCCGATGTCCGAGGGCCGTTTCGTAGCGACACTTCGAGTGTCGAGTGTCCCTTTAACGTGAGCCGTGGGTCGAGAGCCGGGAGCTGATGTCCGATTTTCATCTTGCGGCGTTTGAGGTTTAACAGGGGAGTCCACCGTTTGGGGACAAACGATGGCTACTCCGATGTCTGATTTTGAACCCCTGAACCCCGAACCCTGAACCCTCCATTAACCATCAACCATCCTCAAATGATTGCTATCGGAGATATTCACGGCTGCCGAACATCGCTTGAACAGCTTTTGACCAGGTTGGTTTACAACGCTGATGATACCCTGGTGTTTATCGGTGATTATGTTGATCGCGGTCCTGACACGCCGGGTACAATCGAATTACTGATAAAACTTTCGCGTTCACATCCCAACTGTGTTTTTCTGCGCGGTAATCATGATTCACTGCTGCTCGATTTTACCAGCGGAAATCCAGAATTATTCAATACAGGCTATCTTTCTCCCGGTATTGGCGGACAGACGACCGCTTCACAGTATGGCATGACGGATGAAGAACTGGCTGATTGCCTTTATAATGATTTCAGACCTTCACCGGCATTGCTCAATCGCTGCACAAAGCTCCTGCCTCCGGCTCACCGGGAATTTCTGAAAAAAACCCGGTTCATGTATGTCACGGATGAGTATCTGTTCGTGCATGCCGGTATCGATCCGGGAAAATCACTCGCCGAACAGAATCCCTACGATATTATATGGATCAGGGATGACTTTATTAATGTTAAGCATTCGTTACCCCAGACAATTATTTATGGTCATACTCCGACCGTCAGATTCGGCAAGCCAGAACCGCGCTGGGATTTGAAGAACCGCAAGATAGGCATTGACACAGGGGCGGTCTGGGGTGGTTTGCTGACCGCTCTGCAGCTGCCGGAAATGAAGGTAACTTCCGTTCCGGGCTATTCAGGCTGGAAACGCTGAGGTTCTTAACCTGAACCCTGACAAATCCAACACCCATAAACCATCATCCATTTACCATCCTAATTGAAAGACCCCGGTGAGTTCATCTCACCGGTGAATAAGTTTACCTTGCACAAGTCTTCCTTCCCCCGCTCACTTCCGGGCAGTCAGTCTACCGCATGCTTCATGGGGATTCACCGGAGTGTCAGCTTGTAGCACGTTCGCGACCTGTCCGGTTTTCGACGGATGCCAGCCGATTCCCCTTCAAGCATGCCAATCTTTGACTACCCCATGAAGAGAAAAGTAATTCCGACCACAACATTGAACCTTATTCACCCCCGGGATGAACCCGGAGGGGTCTTTTGTTGAACAAGGACGCATGCGCGTCAACTTTCCTGAACCCTGAACCCTGACAACTCCATCATCACCCATCAACCATCCTCCATCCTAACTGAAAGACCCCGGTGAGTTCATCTCACCGGTGAATCAGTTTGTCTTGCACAAGACTTCCTTCCCCCGTACACTTCCGGGCAGTCATTCCATCTCATGCTATCAGGGAATCCATTCAACTTTCAGGCTATCTCTATTCTCGACACACAACGTCAAAAACCAGCCTCACCGAGACCGGCTACAACCATACCATATGGGCGACCGCGAGGCCCGCCTCTACACATTACTCCACTACTCCATTACTCCATCAATCCGCGCCGTTGGCGGGACCAGCTCATCCCCTGGCCACCCTCCATCATCCATCATCCATCATCCATCCTCTCAGAACGCATACCCGATATCGCTGGCGCCTTCGCCAACGGTTTCGCCTGAGTCGGCGGTCAATTCGGCCTGGGTCGTTACCCGGCTGGTAGAGCCGTCGGAAGATATCAGGATCGCCTGGTCGCGGTCGGTGGAAAGCACACGGACATCCGGCAGATTTTCCTTAAGATATTTGAACGTGAAGTCATAGGCGTTCCGCATATCACGGTATGTCCAGGGAACAACATAGTGCGGATCGCCGTACTCGAATATGACGGTATCAGGTTGAGCTTTTTTCAACAGGGGCAGCAAACCCGACTGCAGAGAAGAGCGCATAGCGGAATCGAAACGTTCATATGCCCCTTCGGGCAGATGGGTTCCATGCCCGGGTATGATGACAACCGAAGAGCGCAGGTCTTGTGCCGGTAATGTTCCGGCCAGATACTGCTGGCCTTGATAGTGCAGGTCACCCGGCATCAGCATCCGGAAATCGCCATACGTTACGCGGACAACAGGCGAGCGGTTGTCCATGTTCTTTGACTCAAACAGATGCCGGTCGGGATGAATGACGTCAATCAGCAGTTCATGTCCGTCCGGACCGGGTTCACGCCAGATGACCTGGCCGGCGCGCAAAGGCAGTACTTTAATTTCAGCGCGAGTGAACCGGGTTACTGGACACACCCGGTTTTGGCGCAGAACCTTCAGCAGAGACAGTCGGTTGGGCCAGCGATTGTCTTCAACAATCTCACGATACATCGAAGTGAATTTTTCGTTATCAGGACCGGAATCAAGGCGGGCGCCCTGGATGAAAGATGAAAAGTCGTCTTCTTCCATCACCGATGATACGCCATGCAGAGAATCCGGTACAAATAATCGCGCGGGATGCAGTTCATTGAGAATATCGGCCATACCGGCTGAGCGTTGAATATTCGGCGACAACAGCACAGCCGCGTCAAGATGCAATGCTTTCTGCTGAGACAGATAGGGGATAACCGTCATCAGGGCGTTATTGAAGGGTCTGCCGGTTCTGCTGACCGAGGCGGCATCAAACAGCAGATTGGCGCCGCGCGGTGTCTGAACTAAAATAGAACTGCCATACCGAACGGAAAGAATCGAGATGCGCAAGGTGTCACGCCGGGTATCGCGGCTGAAAACAAGCGGTGATGCCAGAAGAGCGAGCAACAGACCAATCGCTACCCATTCATGCCATGCTTTTGTCGCCCGCAATGGGCTTAGAATTTTTCTGATACCGGCGCGAAAGGAGGCGTGATAGACAAATATGAAACACGCCGCGTAATACACAACCAGAAACCAGAGAGATGGTTTGTTGACAAACGGATAGGGAAACGCCTGGGCGACAACATGACTGACAAAGAGGAAGATATACGAGCAGACCCAGTTGGCCGCGCTCAGAACCAGGGCTAGATAGATGCCAACCCCTGGAATTAAACCCAGCAGTCCGGCTATGACTCCTAATTGAACAATAACACCAATCAGTGGTATGGCGATCAGGTTTGCAAACGCGCCGCCCATGGGCCAGCGCGCGAAATAAAGTGCCGAGAGAGGAATCATCATGCCGATTTGAATGGCGAACTGGGCGGCAAAAAACGCACTGAAGGGCGTGGGAAGGTCCTGGTATCCTATATCGCCGATGGGGCTGAAGCGTTTCTGGACTTTAGCCGCGCCTAAACCGATCAACAGCCAGCCCGCCCCGTACAGCAGCAGAAAGATCGGTTGTCTGAGCAGATCATAATTGCGGATTGCCAGGATTGTGGTAATACCAATACACAGCAGAAAAACCAGAAACAGGTTGCCGTGTAATTTCGCGAGCCGTTCATAGATAGGCCCGGTCAGCAGAACCAGGGAAAGGATCGCGCCGAACGAAAGCGTGAACGAGGGATCGACAATCATCAAGGGATTGTGAATCAGGATTAGAAATCCCGCTACCGCGACGCCAAACAAGGCTGCGGAGCGCAAACCGCGTTCAAGATAGGCCCACGTCAACAGGAACAGGCTGTTCATAATTACCGCGCGCAGCGTTGAGGGCCGCGCGCCGGTTATAATTGCGAAAATGATCAGAGCAAAGATGGTGATCGGCACAAACATGCGGCGTGGAATGCGCAACAGTGAAAAAATGCCGACAAACATGGCGGTGATTATCGTCACATGCAGGCCCGAAACCGCTAAAACATGATTTACACCCGCGCGCTTGAATTCATCCGCGATCGTATCTTCGTAGCCGGTATGCGTAGTGTTCATATTTTCATATTCGGCGCGTGAAATGCCTTTTGCCTGTAAACGGTAATAGTCACTGAATAATGTTTGCGCTTCAGCCAGACCGTAGCGCATGCCTAATGTTACCGCGCCGACAAACGCGGAATGCGGCATAGGCAGCGTCTGCTTTATCACCGCCAGCATGCGGTCGCGCAAATCGAGTGAAAATTCAACCAGCCAATTGCCCTGGGCGTATGTCCCGTTGTCAGGCGCCACGGCAACGATGGCGGGAGATGCGGCTGAATCATTCTGCGGAAACAGGGTTCCGTAGAAATTATGGTTGTACATATAGCGTTTCTGGTCGAATCCGCCCGGATTTGAAGCTGACATCGGCGCGCGCAGCTCTCCGCGGGCAATACAATGATAGCCATATGCCGCTGTATGGGCAAAGGTATCATATCCGGTTGTGTCGGGATACAGCATTATCTGGATATCACCCCCGGTTATTTTATAATACGGGCCGCCGCCTTCATACTGGATAAAATCGGGGGTTACGCTGAGTACTGTGCGCGACGGTCGTACCTGCGGGTCCTGGGTGATTTTTCCCAGAACCGTTACCGACGGGCGGAACCGTCCGGCGCGAGCGAATGACCTGGCATGGTTTGAGACCCGCCATAATTCAAACGCGGCCGGGCCAGTGCCGCTCAAGCATTTTACACTCTTAATCGATGTGAACGGCGTGGTCAGCGTATGCATCGTTCCCACCGGTTCTTCCGCCCGGATTGTGATGGTTTCCGACACGGGAGACCGCACTATTGTGAATTTCCAGCGGTCGTCCTGATTAAGCGGATGGGCCGTGTCGGCAAGCTGCCGGGCCTGCAGTTCTCCTGAAACGGATACGGTAATATCGGAGGATGATTCAGTTGTTTTTACCAGGCGAATCCGGCTGGTGTCGGGCAGAGAGAAAGCGGTGGAGGGTGATATGCTGCCGTTTTCAGCTACGCGGAGCGTAGCGATGCGCTGATCGGGAATGGTATTCACCGACATGTGCCGGGTGTAGCCGAAGATGCAGGCCGAGGAGAGGGCGCAGACGACAAACCACCAGTGAATCCTGGCGCTGCCGAAAGCTGCAATCAACGTGTAAACGCCGGTGGCAGCTAGTAATATGGCCGAGCAAATCCACAGCACACCGACTATGGCAGTACCGGCGGGAAAAAGCATGTCGAGAACTATGCCGGCGATATAGGCATAACAGAACGTAATGATCAGATAACTGGCTTTGGCGCTCATAATTCAGGTTTGATTTCGGGATAATAGTCTTGGTTTGTCTGCCAGATAGGGGTGTTGGTGGTCGAGCCATGCCAGAAAGCCAGGGCGGTTCCCCGGTATTCGGGATTAAGCAGTACGACCAGCACACCCAGTGTCAGCGAGCCAATCAGCATCAATACAATTGATTTTGCCAGGCGGTCCATACGCGGTACTCACGGTTGGGATGATGAACTGAATATATACACATAAACAAAAAAAATCGGAATACAGGGGAAAAAAGCAACAATGCCGTCCTGGGAGAATAATGAGCCGCTGCCGTAGAATACCAGCCAGACAACCCAGGCGACAAAGGCGCCGGTATTAATCAGCAGAATGATTTTTTCGGCGGTGGAAAGTGGTTTCATTATGGTTCCTGCTGGGTGGCAGGCGGAGCCAGGCAGGTTCCGGGCAGCAGCACGGCAATTGCGGCAGCGATCTCATGCAGCCCGTAGGTTCTGGTCGGCTTTTTCGCGGCGACGTATTCGACCGCTCCGGCGGGATGCACAACGGGTGTTACGGCCGTAATATCAGCGTGCGTGTCATTCCTGGTTAAAACGATAACGGAGTAAATATCAGGCCAATCCAATCTGGCGGCCTGGATGAGAGCTGAAACGGTTTCACAGTGGCGCAGATTCTGAAGGATAGGACTTTTCAGATCATGGTCAATAATTTTGCCGTTCCGGCCGGTTTTACGCTGGCGCCAGGTAGGGTCTTTTTCAGTACCGGTAAGATGACCGGCCCAGCTTTTCGTTTCAAGCACAAACAGACCGTTCGGGCCGATGATAATATGATCGATCTGAGATTTCATCCGGCCGAACCGCAGGTCTATGTCGTTAATAATATACCAGGAATCGTCCAATCCGTCTCTAAATGCGTTAGCGATAAGCATTTCGCCTTCACGACCCGAGCGGACATTGCGGGCGGTGCGGTAATTCTCATACAATTTCATCCAGTGACCGGCAGCCAGGAATAGGGCGATACCGCCGGCAATCAACACTCCTTTGCCCCCGGTAAGGAAAAAAAGCACGATACCGGCAATTAAGAGAAGCGGGGCCAGGACAGCTTCAATCATCATAACAGATTTCAATACATGTGTTTCACGTGAAACGGATGAGAGCCAGTTGCCGAGATTGTGTTCTTCTTTCAGGATGTGAGCCATTATTGGGAGAATGGTTGATGGTTAATGGTCGATGGTTGATGATAGTTGTCAGGGTTCAGGGTTCAGGCGTTAGTTGTGTGTATGTGTGTAAATTATTGTAATTTTTCCAGAACGACCGCGCGTGCGAAGCGGGGCGACCGGTCGCTGACGCGGATACGAACCTTGTCGCCCGGTTGTGTTCCGGGAATGAAAACGACCAGTCCGTTGATGCGGGCGACGCCGTTGTTCTCGGGGTCTTTGCGGTCCTTTTCCGTTACCGTCACGACATATTCATTACCTTCCAGAATATCTTCGGCAGTGTCCGGCTTTTCGGATAAGGCGGACTTTTTCCTGAGAAGTTCAGCCGTGTCAAACCGGTCGTTCTGGGCTGTGATTCTGAACTCGACGGTTTCCCCTTTATCGGCCCCGGAAACAAACACGACTTTGCCGCCAACTTTAACAATGCCGTCTCCTTTGCTGCCGGTATCCGTTACGGTTCCCCTATAGGTCATACCCATAACAGGCAGGGCTTCATTGGTTGCGGTAATATCAATCAGCGTTTCAGGCATGGCAGATTCTTCGGATAGAACGGGAGAGACCGTTGCGGCAGGAACGGCTCTGACCAGCCGTTCGACTAGTTCGGCATTTGCGCTGGTGCCCCTGACACTGGTTACCTGAATGACATCAATATCACCTTTGACCGCGCCGGAAATATAGACCGGCAGTGAACCGATGCGCGCGATCCCGGCTGTGCCTTCGCGGGTCATATCATCGATAAGGACTTTATAGCGGTAGCCTTCTTTTACGCTGACATCGTTATTTTCAGTCGTGTCGATTACCTGACCCGTGTTCAGTTCATCAACACCGTCGGGCTGCGTGTTGAGCACGCGTTCACCAAGACGGATTTCGCGGTTGTCATTACGCGAGGTGAGCATGAGATACGCGATCGTTGCTACGGTGATGCCAAGAACGAGAGCCAGCGCGATTATCTGCCGGACAGTAGCGGAACGCGGCGGAGCCGGTGCTGGTGAAGGAACCGGGGGAGTGGGCTGAGTGTTCATAGGTGGTAGAGTCTCCTGATTGTACTACGGAGTTATTTGCGTCTGAATTTCTGAAGAATTTCCCATTCTTCATCCGACAGGGCATGCATACCCTGCCGCGACATTTTGTCAAGAATTTCGTCGATGCGGGGATTCCAGGACGGGTCCTGAGATGAAGGTTCTTTAAATGCTCCATCTTCAAACTCCTCGCCTTTGTACAACCGCGGTTTGGGTTTGAACAGAGATGTCAGTGCCGACCACCACGCGTGAGAGCTCCGGTTCTGTCCGGTCGGGTGATGCTCCCAGTCGATCAGGTTTTTGACATTGAGAATATTATACACGTACATCCAGCCAAATACCAGGCCGCCGAGATGCGCTAAGTGGGCGATGCCGTCCTGGGCGGTTAAGGCCATCAGCGCGGTAATCGCGGCAAAGACGATTACCAGCGTGCGGGCTTTCATGATAACCGGGAAGAACAGGAAAAACATCATCAAGCGGGCATGCGGATTCATCAGGCCGAACGCTGCTAATACAGCACAGATAGAGCCTGAAGCGCCAACGGTGGGATAATCGATAAACAAGTGAAATGCCATGTTGATCAACCCTGCGAACACGCCGCCGACCAGGTATAATTTCAGAAATGAGGATGAACCGATCTGGCGTTCAACATAGCGGCCGATCATAAACAGTGAAAACATATTAAAAAACAGGTGCCAGAAACCGCCATGCACAAATTGATACGTGATAAACTGCCAGATGTAAAAACGGCCGATCAGATAGGAGGGGAACAAACCAAAGGTCTTTTCAAACTGAGAAGCCTGAAAATGAGCCTGACCGAACATGTCTAGACTGACGCTCTGAAAGAATGGCACTTTTGCCTGAATTGCCAGAAATTCAAGTATAAAAACGCCAATGTTAATGATCAACAGCCACTTGACAACCGGTGTGATACTCATCGGTCCACCCGGCTGCATGTTCCAGGGCGACTGGCCGAAGGACGGGTCGAAGCGTTGCCGGTAATAATCCCTGTTATATATTCCCATAGTATTAAAAGTCTCCTTTCAGTTCTCCCGGCGAGGACAATCCGTGTTCTGTCAGATACTCAGTCAGATGGTCGACTAAATCTGTTGCAGCGGTCGGATTATAAAAATTTGCCGTGCCGACCTGGATCGCCGCGGCGCCGGCAATAAAAAATTGTAACGCGTCATCCAGACATTCAATCCCGCCCATGCCGATCACCGGAATATTCACCGCGCGGACAACCTGCCAGGTCATGCGTACCGCCACGGGCCGGATAGCAGGGCCCGATAATCCGCCGATATTATTTGCCAGCACCGGTTTGCGCTTGTGCGTGTCTATAACCATGCCGACCAGGGTGTTTATAAGCGATATGCCGTCCGCCCCGGCGTCTTCGACCGCGCGCGCCATCAGCGTGATATCGGTTACATTAGGTGATAATTTTACTATCAGAGGTTTGCTTGTTGCCGCGCGGGTTTTTCTGACCGCATCGGTCAGCATGCCTATATCAGTACCGAAGGCAATGCCGCCGTGTTTAACATTCGGACAGGAGACATTCATTTCAATCGCGTCTATGGCAGGACAGTCATCAATCCGGCGGGCCATTTCAGCGTATTCCTGCGCCGATTCTCCTGAAATGTTGATTATCGCCGGAATTCCGAACTGTTTAATAAACGGCGCTTTTTCCTGTAGCGTTTCCTCTAATCCTACATTCTGCAGACCGATCGAATTTAAAAGCCCAGACGGTGTTTCCACAACACGTGAGTACGGATTGCCCTGGCGCGGATGCAGCGTTGTTCCTTTCATCACAATTCCACCCAGCTTGCGCAGATCGGCGTAACGGCTCATTTCTTCGCCGTTTCCATACGTGCCGGAAGCTACCAGAACGGGGTTCGGTAATGTCAGGGATCCTATCTGTACCTTAATCTTCATCCGCGCTGTCCTCAGTCTCATCTTGTTCCGCTGTTTGCCCGTTGCTTTGTTCGCTTTCGGAAGCATTCAGCGTATTATGATCGGGATTGCGCGGTTTTGGTTTTCTGACCGGAATTTCAACAATTTCAAATCCCCGCCTTGCCAGCCGGGCGTCTACGGTACCTTCACAATTAATTACCAGGTGAAACGCGGCGACTAATTGCAGCAATTCATATAATTCGGTAACTTCGGCCGGGCGTTCCCTGCTGCTTTTGGTTTCCTTTTCCTGTTCCCGTCGTGCGCGCGCATTGACAAGGGCCCGGCTTACCGCAGCGACTTGTGCCAGCGGCGGGCTGGGCAGACGATCATCCACAGCCAGGCTCTGCTCCTTCGCTACGTACGACGCCAGCAGGTCCGTGACCGCTTCCTTGCCGGATGGTGACTGTGGTTTGCCGTCAACGACGTCCAGGCCCCATTCTTTCAGCCGGCTGATTTCGTGAGCATGAAAGTAGGTTAATCCGGCAATCAGCACCTGCAGAAAATCCTCGGC
>CAZCLS010000005.1:0-28200 GCA_964499565.1 uncultured bacterium | reverse complement strand
TGACGGCATTCGAAGGCGGCCATATAGAAGGGTTTGGAGATAACAACCGGATGTTGTACTTCGTCGTTCCGCCGGCAGATTTCGCCTGTAGGGCTACCCATAGTGAAGCTCCCCGCAGGGATTAATTTCATCTGCATCTCAATCTCCGGGACTGTCCATTCTTTAGCGCTGAACTGCTTCATTGAAGCCACGTCATTCGTGGAAAATGTGGTGTAGGCCGGCAGTAACATGAGCGTCGGCAGTATCCAAAGTAAAGTCTTCATGATAGTGGTCCTAATGTTATGGTCACGTATACTAATCGTTCGAGTCAGTCGGTTCTGAACAGTCATTCTGCATTCCCGCGGACACGTTTCAACCATTTCCTCGTCAAAGGCAAATTTTCGATACTGCCGTCTTTCTCCCATACAGTGCGCCAATCCCATTGGTCAACACTGGTTTTCCAGTTTTCAGGCAGGTACAGTTCTTCGATCTTTTCTACCTGGTCAAGTTTGTCACGCAGGGAAACGCCGCCGACAACTTTCTGGGCATACCGGTCGATATACTCGCTGATCCTCCCATTGTAGAAGCCGTGGAAGTTCTGGCGGATGAATGAACACAAGACGTGGTACTCGGCGTGGTATGTGCTTGCGACTATCTTCGTGGCTTCCTCGAGTTGGTTGTTTACCGCCTGCTCTTTCTCGATCAGGCCCGCTTCACGCAGCTTCTCGTCCACGTACGTGGCCCGGGCCTCGCGCAGATCGGTCTCCCGTTCGTTCAACTGATCCTTGCACTTCTGTAGCAGGATGTTGTCCTCAACGCTCAATCCATTGTTCTGCTCAGCATTCCGCTGCTCGTTCTGGAGTTGCTGTTTCGCTTCATTCAGTGCTTTGCTTACTTCGGCAAGCTCGCCTTGATCCCATCGGTTCTGAATGAGCAGCCCGGGATGCTCAGTATTCTTCAACAGATAATCATACAGACGATAGAGTTCTTCGCGTTTCAGGTCTTCCACTCTCTCTGTCAGTTCCGACCACTTTCTGAACTCGGCGTCCCGTGCCGTAAGTTCCTCCTTCATCATGTACAGGAGGGCGTCCCTCACGTTTCCGCGCAACTCACCTATGGCCCTGACCACGCGTTTGTCTTCCTTTGAATACGGGATGTGCTGCTGAGCGCGAATCCAGGCCTTCATGTCTGCGTCATCGTTCGCGCCATCATTCAGTTCTTTGAGACGGCTGCGGGCCATTTCGGCCAGGGGCTTTATCTCTTCTTCGAGGAGGGTGATCTCTTCCTGAGCGGCTTTGTTCTCCGACATCGCCGCAACGGCGGCACGGGCGTCCGCCTCTATCTTCTGGAGATCAGCAAGCTGTACCTCAAGCGGCTCAATCATTTCCTGCAGTTCAACAATTTTCCTGGTTGGCTTGGAAGGCGGAGCATCCACGGCCTTCTGTTTCCGTAACTCAATGGACTTTAGTTCCAGAGAAGCGATCCTCTGCTTCAAATCGGTAATTTGATCCGTTAAACCCAGGGCCTTCTCACGCGTGTCAAATTCCTGCTGGAATTGCTCAGTGCTCTCTTTCTTCCATTGCTCAAAGGCTTTGGCCTTTTCGACCGCATCCAGGTATTCCGGAACACGGAACTTGAGCTCCATCAGTTGTGTAAGTGCGCGACCACCACGGCTGTTCCATTCCTGAAGGAGTCTTTCGGCAAGACGGTTCTTCCTGTCATCCTGCTCGAACGGGGTTGCCCCCATACTCCTGAGAACGCCGATGGCAAATCCCTTATCAGGCCGCCGCGGCGCATCGCAAAATGGTGCGGGCAGATTAGTAAACTCTTCGCCGTGCACTTTATGATAGACCACCACGTTGTCGAAGATGCCCTTGAATAGATCCCTGCCGTCAAATCCTGCGGCGATAAAGTTGCGTTGCAACACGCCAGCTTTGAACACGTGGGCGGGCTGGAAAGTGGATGCGGCTTCACCCACCGGCTTGTCATCGATCCACAAGGCTATCTGCCTGCCGTCGATCTCCAGGCGCACTCGTGTCCAGGCGTCCCGGGCAAGGGCGATCGAGGATGTCAGGCCGGCAACGTTCTTGCCATCGACGATAGCAACGAACGCGAGCTTTCCGTCTTTGCCGTCGGTGGTCAGCATGAAATGGTTGTCTTCACCGGATCCGAAATCCAGCAGCGTCTGTTTGCCGTTTCCCTGCCATTTGACCACCATGTCCACAGTAATCTGAGATAGATCCGCGATGTGGCGGTTGAGTTCCGCGTACTGGGTCTTGCCGTCAAAAGCAAATCCTGCGTTGGAGCCTTCGGTGACGAAATCGGGCCGCCCATACAGATACCCGTTCATAAGGCTGCAAAAGAACTCGCGGAAGCTGGCGCCGTCATGCTGACGATACCAATCCTCGAGCATAACGGCTTCAGGCTGGTCCATGGCGTAGTTGGCCCAGAGGCCGTTCTCGTCCAGGTTTTCCATCCGGCGTGTTGTGAGTTCCGGCGCTTCCGTGTCGGCTGTGAGCTGCAGCGGCATCCAGGCACGCTGATATCCAGTCAGCCGAGTGTCTGCGGATATCACAGCCTGACCATTGATGCGGGCATTCCCTGATATGACCGCACGGTCTTTGATGACCGCGAAATCTTCAATAATAGCATGATCCAGCACTTTGGCATTATCCAACACCATAGCCTGCGGTCCGACATAGGCGGTCAGCGCCGCTTCGGCACTGGCGGCCACCCAGCCGCCGCCATTGGGGTGCGGGGCGCCTTGCATGGCCGCGACGGCGGCCGCAGCGGGTCTGATCAACCGCCCGTACGCGAGTTTTTCCGGGAGGGTTGCCTGACCGAGGCGCTGGCGCAACTCGTCCACAAAAGACTGTGTATCCGCCAGGAACTGTTTGCCCGCTTCTGTGTTTGGAATGACCGGAACCAGTCCGCTCAACAAGAAGGTGCCATAAGCCGCGTGGACATCATCCAGGTCTAAACGCTGCCGATGCGGCATACCCGGCACGGCGCCGCGAAGTGTCACCTGCCATGGGTAACGGGGAGCATAGATGCCCTGGTACACTGTCATGTCGCATGGATACAGCAGCGCACTCGGTGTAGCCGCCACGGTCAGCCAATAACGCCGATCACCTTCCCGGCGTACCATTGTCATGCGGCCCTTATTCCACAGATCACTGTAGCGCGCATTACCTTCATGATCCACCGCCACGATACAGGCACGCCAGTCGCTGTAGACCGCAGGATCATGATACCCCTGGAAATCGACTTCAATCGTCTTCCCGCCCTCTTCCGGCACAAGCCGGATAATGTTAGCGCCGAAAGGTTCGGGCGCTTCATCCCAGGGAATCCTGTAGACGCCCCTGGCCGGATCGATTGCCTCAAGGTAGTTACGCGCGGCTGCGAAATAGGCTTTGCGTACAGGTTCCTGGTTTGGCGTGTCTAATTCCGGCAGACGCGCGCTGTAGTCACCCACCATATCGCCCATTCCGCGGATACCGTCTTTAAACATGCCGCGCTGTTGGCCAAGGCGCGCCAGAGTCTGGAAGATGCTGGGTTCCTCGGCCGAGGCCGGCATGGCGGTAACCGCGAGCAGCCCCCAGTTGGGGTCGTAGCCGATCCCCCTGTAGAACAGACAGGCGTTATACTCGGCATGCACGCAGTTGCGCCACGGTACATTGATGTTATGATCATACGAGGTGCAGCGGTTATCGGTAAGTTCCATCATAGACTGGGCTAGAATTTCGCCATTGCCCACGCGCCACTGGATCGACATGCCATGGCCATATTCGTGACCGAACCCGCCGGGATTCGCGCCCAGCCAGCCCATGCCCTGAGCACCGTAGCCGCCCCCAGCGCCACCGCCTTTTGATATATGTCCATTGAGGATCGTACCGCCCACATGAACCTCGTATTTGTACTGCTCGGGGCGGTCCCAGTAAGGCATCAGATGACCGCCGTATTCCAGGTAGGCGTGCATGTGTTCGAACATGGTGAAGACACTTTCCCGGCAACGGGCAGCGATCTCCGGCTTTTCGGGATTGAGCCAACGGTCATTGGGACCGGAGGCCTGGCTTCCAGAGGGTACAGCAAAGTGGTCCGACTGCAGCAGGAGCGATCCCGGCTCACCGATCGGTGTGCCGCCGGGATACTCTTTGAGAGTCTGCGGCTTGATTCCGTAGACCGTCTTGTCCAGAGTGCCCTGGATGCGCTTCATTTCCTTAAGGTAGATATCGAGGATGAATTCACGATCAGCCTGGCAGAAGCTCTTGGACCTGAAAACCCTCTTCCTGCCGTCCGCCATGCGAAGGATCACACTCGGTTCGAAGAAATCCTCTCCGGCGAACGGGTCGCCGATGGCGTTGCCTATGCCGTCAAATCCGATCAGGTGCGCCTTGAATGATTGTGGCTCGCGCCTGGGGCGAATGCCGGTGTTCACATCCTGGAGCAGAGACGCCCGTCGCTCGATGACTATCCCGGGCACACCCTCCAGGGTGGATATGGCCGAACCGCCTATAACCTCCTCTTCCAATCCGGCGGTCTCCCACACTACCATGGCATTATCGCTTGAGCCTTCGTCCTTCTGCAGAACCTCATAATAATACGTGCGGCCTTTCTTGAGCGGGACCGGCACGGAAATCTGTCCATCGTACCGGGTGAAATTATTACGGGGCGAACTTGCCCGGGAATAACAGACCAGCCTGATGTTGTCAGGAGAATCATTGGTACTGAGAAAGAAAACACCCATATCGTCGGCAGCAATCTTGAAGATATAATCGCCGTCTTTCGGTGGATGCAGATAACCCTGGATCTGCCTGATATACTTGTCGCCGACGTCGACCGGCATATCCAGTTTGTCGTGTTCGAATGTTTTCCAATCAAGGTGAAGCGGCGGGGGTTGCCCGTCGTCGAATATGCCGGGCTTCAGGGTCCACTCGCGCGGGATCATTCCCGTCTCGATGTCAACGAAATCGACGCCCTTACGAGGCCACCAGTGCACTACCCGGCGGACATACTTCTCGGGCGCCCCGCCTGCTTTCTTTACGGAATACAGTTCGACACCCGGTTTAAGTTTTCCACCCTCAGGATAACGTGAAAGGTCGAAGAAATCATACGACTGCACACTAGTCGTGCCGATCAGAATTGTCAGCAAGCCGCAAAAAATCGGAATGTTCATTAGGCTATACTCCTAAGTGCGGATTATTCAGGTATAATTACGATATTATTTTGTAAGTGTAAACAGAGTTAAACCATGTAGATTTTTATTTTTACCCGGTATAACCAGGCTTGCGAGATAACCGATAACGAAACAGGAGATCATGCCCGTAGCGGCAAAGAGGACGCCGTGGACTGTGTTGTTAGTTTTCAGGAAAAACTGGATTGCAGCGCTGGCGATCAAACCGATCATAGCTCCCTGCCAATTGGCCCTGCGAGTGAAGATAGCGAGAATGAAAAGGCCGCCCAATCCGCCGCCGAAGAGGCCGATATATTTGGAGAATTCTTCCCAGAGGGAGTTGATGTTCCAGGTAGCCATAGCGAGGGCAATGGCGATACCGCAGAGTCCGATGATGATGGTAGACCACCTGGCAACGGACAGGCATGTACGGTCTTCAACTGAAGGAGAGAAGCGTCTGAAGAAATCAGTAGTAAAAGCAGTAGCGACGCTGTTCATACTGCTGTCGAGGCTCGACATGGCCGCGGCGAACACACCGGCAATCAGAAGACCCGCGACACCGGCCGGCAGTTGAGTGACAATGAACCAGGGGAAGATGGCATCGGTCTTTCCCATCGTTGCGCTGAGAGTTTCGGGGTATGACTTAAAGAAAGCGAAGAGGGCGGTACCGAGGCCGAAGAAGATGATACTGGCAGGAATGGTTAGCACGGCGTTAGTCCAAATCCCCCGGGCGGCGTCTTTTTCATCTTTAGTAGTCAGGTAGCGTTGAATGACCGCCTGGTCACTGCCATACGAGATGATATTGGCACCCACACCGCCAAGGACCAGCACCCACAGGGTGGGACTTTTGAGGCTGAAATGAAAATTGAACAAGCGCAGTTTCTCTGAATCTGATGCGATGTGTACAATACCGCCGAAGCCGCCTTCGACAGAATTGGCGATCAGGAAGAGCACCAGGATGGCGCCGCTCAGCAGGACGGCGACCTGGATAACGTCGGTCCAGATGACTGCCTCAATGCCGCCCATCGTGGTGTAGGCGATAGAGAGCAGGCCCATCACGGCGATACAGATCCTGATATCGATACCAGTAACAACTGAAAGGGCAATAGACGGGAGGAAGAGCACGATGCCTATGCGGGCAAACTGGAACAGAATAAACATGAAGCTGGCGACCAGGCGCACGACGACATTGAACCGTTTTTCAATATACTCGTACGCCGTTGTAACGTTCAATCTTCTATAGAATGGAAGGAAAAGAAAAACAATCAGGGGCGCGACAAGGATGATCGTCATATTCAATATGAACCAGGTCCAGTCGGTGGCAAAACTTTTAGCGGGGATCGCCATGAAGGTAATGGCACTGAGCTGGGTACCGAAGATACTCAGGCCGGCCGCCCACCAGGGGATTCTGCCGCCGGCTTTGAAGAAATCGTCGGTACTGCTCTCCCTTTTTGAGAAGTAGAATCCGATTGCGATCAGGATGGCCAGGTACATGCCCAGGACGATATAGTTACTCATGCCAAAACCACTTCTGTGCACAGGCGTTGCCACCCAGACTTTGGGTGAGCGTACGCCGGGCCGCACTTCACCGCTGGGGATGACAATATCATCATCCCACTGCACAGCTGTTGCTGTCACATGAGAACCGACGGGCAATCCGCCCACAACCGATTCCGGCACCTTGCCCATGACCGTCCAGGTATCGGTAATGGTATGGTAAACCAGAATATTCCGGCTGAACCCGGGATGGTTGGCATAGAGTTCCCATTTTTTTGCTGTGAGTGTTTCGGCTTCGTCCGTTTTGCCCGCATCCTGAAGAGCTTTGATCTCTTTAGGCAGTTCCTGCTCAACTGTGAGGAAGCGGTCGCCCGGCGCGCCGCCGAATAGTGCGATATGATGAGAGCCCAGCTTGACAGCTGTTGCGGCCATAATACAGACTGGTTTTTTATCGGACAGGTTTGTTCCGACATCAGCCAGCTTTGTCCACGTGTCGGACTGGGGATTATACTTATAACTGTCTGTGAGAAACATCCAACCCGTATCGGGATCATTGTACCGGCCGCTGAAGATGTAGAAGCAGTCGTTTTTTCCATCGTTCTGGGCAGCGGCAACAAGATGCGAGCGTGGCGGGCCCGGCCAGGGAGCAAGAGCTTCCCATTTGAACGCATCGGGCCTGTCTTTTTTGGAAAGGTCCTGTTTCCAGAAGAACGTGGTTTCACCGCTGCCGTCATTTCCACCGGCAACGAAGATCGCATCACCGACTTTCGCGCCGGCCATGGCAGAGACCGCCTTCGGAAGCGGGGGCATGTTGGTGAGATCGATTTCGATGAGACCCTGCCCAAGGTGCTTGATAAGAAATACCTTGTCAGATTTGAACGTATGGGCTTTACCGTTATCGTATTCGCGCCACTCGCCGCCGATACACAGCAGGCCGGCGTCAGTCGGTATCGAGACACCGTAGCTGTAACCAGCGGGCAGCTTTACATCGGCGATATTCCAAACGAACCCGGTGTCATTTTTAAGCAGCACGTAGATATCACGGTTGTAGATTTTCTTCGGGCTGGAACCGTCAGGCAAAGTAGACCACGGCAAGCCATCAGGAAAATTGGCGCCGCCGGCGACGATCAATGCGTTATTATGTACACCGGAGAAAGCGCCGGCCAGGCCCGGCTGGTTTGTTTTGCCGGGTGCGGGAGGGATCTCCGGCGCTTCGCTCCAGACGAGTTGAGCAAACACATTCGGGCTTGCCAGAAGGAGAAGTGTGATTAGAAGTATGATTATATTTTTCATATTCTATGAATGCGGTAATTGATTCAAAAATTCGAGCGCACCGATTTGACGGAGAGACGTTTCAAGCTGCTTTGCGGCATCATGTGAAATGTTCAACTGCGGCCGGCGCATTGTGCCCAGGTCCAGGCCGATCATATTCATGGCAGACTTCAAGGCGGAGCCGAATCCGCCGGTAGCACTAAGCAACCGGCAGATATTTGCCGATATGGCCTGCAGGCGACGGGCCTCATCACTGTTACCGGCATGAAAGGCTTTAATCAACTGATGGTAGAGTGCTGCAAAGGCGTTATAGGTACTACCCACTGCGCCCTGAGCACCGAGTTTAAGAGCATCGAGAAGGATTTCATCACGGCCGAAAAGAATATCGTATTTTCCGTCTCCAAATGTTCGGCAGCGTTCGTAGTCGGCCAGGTCTTCAAACGTGTACTTGATACCAGCCAGGTTTGGCATGGCGGAAGATGCTCCCTTAAGGAATTCAATCATCGGGAACTGAACCTGGTTCATTGAGGGCATGTGGTAATAATAGTATGGCAATTCGGGAGCTGAGGCGGCAGTGACGGCGCAGTAATCGACCAATGCGCCAACCGTAGCAGGCCTGAAGAATACGGGACCGATTTCCGCTATGGCATGTGCGCCGATTTGCATGGCATGAGCGGTCATTGCCTGGCTCTCGGCCTGGCATGTATGACCCACGTGAATGATAATCTTGAAGCCGTCCGGGGCTGCGGCGACCCAACGTTCAGCCAGGTCGCAGCGCTCTTTGACTGTCAGAGACATACCTTCGCCGGTAGTCCCGTTAACGAACGCGCCTGCGACGCCATTGGCATAGAGCATTTCCGTATACCGGGGCACCACCAGCAGGTTCACCGAGCCATCCGGATGATATCCGGTGAGCGGAGCCGCGATTAACCGATTCACATATTCAGTAATTGGCATATTCACTTCTTTTCACCTGGTTGTCCCGTTCGTGAGCGCAACTGAAGTTTCGCGGTTTTCAAGCCTTCCGCCGCAACAGTTAATGTTATCCGGCCGGATTTTCGAGCGGCTCGAATGACGGCAAGGCCGTGGCCGTGAAACATCGTGCGTTCCGGCCCTTTGAAACTCTCGACCGAATCCGGTTTGGCACTGCCCAGGGCCGCTAATGAACCGGCTCCCGCAACGGAAACATGCACGTGGGACTGTGCATCGGGAACTCGTCGGCCTTGTGCGTCAACGATCTCTATCGTTACGAAGGCCAGATCCTGGCCATCAGCTGAGAGCTCTTTTCGATCGGTCTTTAAACGAATCCGGGCTGGAGATCCCGTAGTGACCAGGGATTCTTCGGCCATTTTACTTTTACCCTGCCAGGCCACAGCCGTCAGTTCCCCGGGCTGATAAGGCACGGAGAATTCGGCAATGAAATCGTCTTCAGGTGTAATCCGGCGGGTTCTTAAATTGTTACCGTTAAACTTCAGGGTTACGGTATCGAAAATAGAGTAGACCCGGACAGTCAGTTCTTGCCACTCGTACCCCGGCCAGTTCCAGCTGGCGTGTTCATCAGGCCAGGACCAATTGTCCCACCAATCCTTGTTGAGGGGCACGGGGGGGTGTAACGTTGGTTTGGGGGCCTGAACGAACAGCGCCAGTTCGCGGCCGTTTTTCCAGACAAGATCCCGGTAGTACGACTGAGGCCGCTTGAAGCCGCAGATATCGATGTCGCCGCACCAGGCAGCGGTCCAAGGCCAGTAATTATAGTCGCCGAATCCAAGCCAGCCGATCGATGCCTCGCCCAGGTAGTCATAGCCGGTCCAGACGAAATCACCGATTACCCAGGGACACTGTTCAACCAGCTTCCAGCATTTCAACGCGGTTTTGGGGTAGGATTCTGTTCCGCACATGATACGCTGATCCAGACGCTGGTGGTCCGGGTGATAGCGTAGATAGCCGTAATTATATCCAACCACATCCAGCGCTGAACAGTAGGGATCCATTCCGTTGTTGATATTGTTTAAGGCCGAGGTTACCGGACGAGTCGGATCCAGGCTGCGCACATAATCGGCCTGCATTCGGGCACAGCGGGCTCCCTGAGCGGACTCTCGCTCTATGATCTCATTGCCGATGCTCCACATGATAATCGAGGGATGATTGCGATCGCGTACGACCATGCTTTCCGTATCCCGGCGCCACCATTCGGTAAAGTAGCGGTGATAGTCATCCTTTCGCTTGCAGACGTTCCATTGATCAAAAGACTCATCGATCACCAGCATACCCAGGCGGTCACAGGCGTCCAGGAAGGCTGTTGACGGGGGATTGTGCGCGCAGCGAACAGCATTGAAGCCGTTGGCTTTCATGATAGCCACCCGCCGTTCTTCAGCCCGGTCGAACGCCGCGGCACCCAGCAGCCCGTTGTCGTGATGCATGCAGCCGCCTTTCAGCAGTGTCGGTATACCGTTCAGCAGAAAACCCTTTTCGGCGCTGAATGCCAGGGAACGAATACCGAAGATTGTTTCGGTTTGATCCAGTATACGGTCACCCATCTTAAGCGTACTGACGACACGGTAAAGGTTCGGCGAATCCGCCGACCAACGTTCCGGATGGTTCACGTTCAGAATTTCCACCGACCGGTAAGGGTTCTGCGTGTCACAGACAAATTCGGTCTGATGCTCGGCGGCGCAGGAGCCGTTCGGTGAAAGGATCCTGGTCTCCAGACGTACTGTTTCATTCGAGGAACTAGTATTTTCGACAGTAGTCTCGATCCGGACCCGCGCTTCTTCTGCGGTTACGACCGGGGTAGTGACGAACACACCCTGGTGTGCAACATGGATTGGATTGGTTACGGTCAACCACACATGCCGATAGATACCGGAGCCCGAATACCAGCGGCTGTTCCTGCCGGTGTTTTTGACATGAACGGCCACAACATTGTCTTCACGGGACCCAGGTTTTACATGGTCGGTAATGTCGAAATTGAACGCAGTATACCCGTAAGGATGGTTTCCCAGGTGAACGCCATTGAGCCAGACATCGGCATCCATATAGACTCCGTCGAAGGTCAGGAGTAACCGTTTTTTCTTCCAGGCTTTCGGGACTGAGAAATGTTTGCGATACCACGCGGTACCTCCCGCGGCAAAGCCGGTCGAATTTCCGCCTGGTGCCGCGGAATCGAATGGCCCGCTAATTACGCGGCCTTTCGTAAGCCGTTGTGGAACAGGCAGGTCCTCAATACTCCAGTCATGGGGCAGATCTATACGGCCCCATTCGTGATCGGGTAGTGCAACCGACTTTCCATTGTGTGTGGTTCCGCGTTGAAATCGCCAGCCAAAGTCAAACAGGATGGTTTCTCGAGGCAACTTTTTCATAATGTCTTTATCCGCATACATGATTATATACTCCCCTGGTGAACAAAGTAATCGGTCACAGGGAAGCCTGAATAATTTCGATCCGGCACGGTTCAGCGCCCATTTCAATTTCCGCCCGCCAGGGATAATCCCAATCATCAGACTTTGACACCGCAATGGACTTTCCGTCCCGCACTATGGTAACCTGCATCCCGGCCGGCACAGAGAGCACTACGCCGCAGCGATGCACATCTGCTGAACGATTCTCCAATGTAAAGAAAATTTTAGACAAATCGGTGTTCATGATAATTGCTTCATTCGCGGCAAATCCGTCGCGTTCGAGCTCGATTTTGAGTCGCCTGGCACGAGGCCAGGGAAGCTCACGATCCTGAACAACAGCCGCAAAACGCCGGCGCAGACCGTCCCGTGGAACGACCGCCAGCTCTTTTTCTTTTTCCCGTGCTTCGCCGCCATAGGCAATCCAACCGAAGACCGGATCGCGTGTCACGACGGTTGCAGCCATCCGCAGCGCGGCGCCGAAGCCAAGGTCGATCTCACCATCGTAATGCCAGGGGCCGCGCGGAACATCAGTTCCCATCCAGGCATGACCGAACTTCTCGTGCATGAACTGCCAGCCGGCGGCGCCGTCGTTGTGTTTACCGGGAGACCAGAAGCCGTAATCTGTTTGCCGCCGGCCGGTATTCATCAGCGACCAGGAACTCAAGTAGGAGGCGTAGCCAAGCTGGAGCCAATCCCACGGTTCGTCGGCAAAGCAAAGGGCATAATCAAGAATGCCCCAGCCCCCCATGGCGGCCATGTAGCTCATATGGGGGTCAGATCCGAGTTGATAGTACGAAGCCTCCAGCCAGCCGCGCACGGCCAGACATGCCGCTAACTGGTGTTCCATGAAATCACGCGAGTTCTCGCGGCGGACCAACGGATGCGAATACCACCGCCGACATTTCACGTCCCACCAGAGATGCCGGTCGGGGCGCATATCACGTGTCGTGCCGTATTTCGCGAGTGCATACGTGGTTTCAAACGCAGTACGGTCGAAGGTGAATTCCGAAGCATACGGATAGGGATCATCGTACACGAAGTACTTGACCTTTTTCTCCCACTCGTCTCGCAGCCAGGCGGCGCGGTCGGGGAATCCCTCGCGTTCCAGGGCGTCAATCAGCGGCAGTACAAGCAGTTCATTGTACAGGCCCAGTTTGTACGTTTCATAATAGGTCGGAATGATACGGTAGGGATATTCGAAAAAAGCTTTTGCTGTGCCGTAGGCGCGCTCCAGATAGCCGGCTGCGTCAAGGTATTTAGACATTTCAGGATACTTCGAGGCGATCTCGTATAAATGATAGTAGAGCATGATGAAATGCGGGTAATCGTAGGAACGCCAGACATGTTCTTTGTCCAGGTTCTGATCGGTCCAGGCCTTGCGCCGGTCAGGATCGCGGTTGCTGTACCAGTGCGGCGTGCCATAGATGCCATAGGGATAGGGTTCTTCTGCGTCCGTGCGCTGCATTTTGCCCCAGACAAAATGCTCAAGGTAATATTCCAGGCTTTCGATCTCCGCGCGGTTCGGAAAGCTGACGTTTTTGGCGGCGATGTAGGGCGCCTTGCACAGGCCGGGATCGTCGCAGGTCAGCACGTAGCAGCGGCCGCCGGTGAAGATGTCGGGATCGTCAATCGTGCGCACGACGCCGGCGTTCATGTCATACGGACCGTATACACCGTCCCACCATTTGTCCGGATCACGGATCTGCTGGCGGTCAACGATGAACGCCGCGCGCTTCTTGATCAGTGTCTCGAGCGGCTCGGTAACAAAGTATTCCAGACAGGTGCGGCGCCCGCCATCGTGGCGGATAGTCAGCATGTTTTCGCCCAGGTGCTTGAATAACACTTCGCAGACGTGATGATCGGGCAGAGTTTCACCGAGAAAAGTGATAACGGTCTCGTCCGGGAACTCCGCCTCAATTGCTTCTAACTGTGCTTGCGTGTGCAGAGAAAAGCGGGCGGTTAAATCCTCCGGGATCGTCATACCCGGGACGGCACGAATGTCAAACAGACCTTCCCGGAAAAGGATCTCACGCATTTCATCATAGGAATCGGCAAATTGAAAACGGAAGCCGTACCGGACTTCAGCGTTATTCGATCCTTGCGGCCCCAGGTGCCGCGCGGTATGTTCCTGGCGCCAGGTGCCGCGCGATTGCGCGTTTCCGGCGAGACTGGAATGGATGTACAGCAATTCATACCGCTGTTCATCGCTGCGGTCGAAATACTCGAGATGCGTTCCGGGCTGCACGGTGACGACCAGGAACGGCGGCGCGCCTGATGCGCGGGTATAATACAGGAACGAACCGTTTCCCGCAATGAAACGATGGGTCGTAAAACCGTGTTTATAATTCCACTCTACGCTCTCGCGCCGGCTGGGAGCAACGATTGGAATCGCAATCGCCAGGTCGCCGATCTCCAGTGGTATTTCAGATTGGTTCTGAAGCGCTATTTCCCAATCGAGAACATGGTTGCCGGAACGAAAGGACTGCATAATCTGCAAAAGTGTGTCTGTATCCTTCAATGCATACTCGGCGGTGGAAACGTCAGGTGCGTCTTGAATTACAAGATCGCTACTGCGGTGTTCACACCAATCTCCCTCAAGCGGGCGGTAGCGCACCAGCAGACCGAGCGGTTCCTCAGGGGAGGTGACCGGCGCACCGAACGGATCCTGCGGGCTGCGGATTGCTGATATGCCATGGTCACCGCGGTCGAACATGATAGGTGTTTGGTTCATTCGTCGTTTTCCTGCGCTGAGGTTAGTAGTTACACTATCATTCATGTTTCAAGCCGGGTGCGTTCCCTTCGTTTGCTGTCAGTGGCGATCCCTTTTTCCCACGTGTCGTGGGCCGCTGCGAGTTCCGCAACGATCTCTGGAAACTGAGCCGAGAGATCATGCTCTTCAGCCGGATCAGCAGACAGGTCATACAGCGTGACAACACCCGCATTGAATTCAGTCTGGCTGGTTTTTTTATTGTAACGACCCATCAATTTCCACCTGCCCCGCCGCACGGCGACCTGACTCTGAGGACTGTATCGCCAGCACAAGGTGCGATTGGGCAGCGGTTTTTGTTCAAGCAACAGCTTTCCCAGATCCATACCGTCCAACGCCAGATTATCCGGCTGTTTGATCCCGGCCAGGCCCAGGAATGTCGGAAAAAGGTCCACCATTGTGGCCGGTTGACTGCTGACGGAACCCGGTCTGATATTTCCGGGCCAGCAGGCAACCGCCGGCACACGGATACCACCCTCCCACAGATTATGTTTACCGCCCCGGAGGCCGTCTGTGGTTCCTGCCAGGTACGACGGACCGTTGTCCGAGACGAATACAACCAGCGTTCTATGGCTAAGCTCTTCCTGCTCCAGAACATTCAGCAAATCACCGATGGTAGTATCCATATGTTCGACCATCTCGATATATTTCGCGTATCGCTGCTGGCTGTCAAGCTTGATGGTATCTTTTACGATACAGCCGTCGATAGACTCGATCTGCGGTTTGTCTGCGGGACCCTGGTATGGACTATGTGGTGCCTGATGGGAGACAAACATGAAGAAGGGTTTTTCCTTGTTCGCCTTCACGAACTCGATGCTGTGTTTGCCGATCAGGTCGGTTGAATAACCGTTGCCTTCGATCGTTTCAAGACCGTCCATCCAATCATAGCCAAGGGCCGGATTCACATGGCTATGGTAGTCGAGAAAGCCCGAGAGGTGGCCTATGAAACGGTCGAAGCCCCGGCTAACAGGATTAAACGTGTCGGCATAGCCCAAATGCCATTTGCCGAATATGCCGGTAGCATAGCGGCCGCGCTGGAGAAGTTCGGCCAGTGTCGTCTCGTTAAGGGGCAAGCCGTTATCCAGATTTCCCGGCGATAAGACCGTTTCAACTCCGCAACGCTGCGGCGACCTTCCTGTCAAAAAGGCCGCACGAGCGGGACTGCATACCGGCGCATTGACATAGAAATCGGTGAACTTCATGCCGTTCTCCGCCATGCGGTTGATATGTGGTGTTTTGATATCGGGACTGCCGTAGCAACCGAGATCGCCATAGCCGAGATCGTCGGCCAGGATGAAGATTATGTTCGGCCGTTCTCTTTCGCTGACGGTGGAGGATAACGATGTGAATGCGCATCCGGGCAGAGTCAGCGCCGCGATAGCGCCGCCGGCGGCCTTGAGGAATTCTCTTCTACTTCGTGGTGTCATAGTACAGTTCTCTTGGTTACTATTGTACGTCCGGCGCGAGCAGCGTCCTGCGTGCCGGGTCATATTTCAAGCAGCACATTCTGTCTGCGCAGTTCGTTTTGTACTTTTTGAACATCGACGGCGTTGACAGGAACGTCCTGTTTGACGGCTTCCGCGGCGGCGACGCCAGCTCCCCGGCCAAGCACCAGGCATCCGGCCTGACCGCGAATCATGCCGGGTCGTTCAGTGTCCGGGTTCCTGGCCGACCCGACAATAGCATTCAGCGGCTTGTCTCCGATCATGATGCTGAGGGGGATATTGCCGGCTTTCTTGAGCAGACCGAATGGTTTCGTTCTTCGATCCACTTCAGTCACCAGACCGACCACATCGGGGAAGGTTTTGCCGTCTAGAAAATCATTGATGCTCAGGGTGGACTTGCCGATGAAGGTTCTGGATATTCTATGACCGATCTCGCACGCTGTTTCCACGAGATAAGCGTTCTCGAATCCGGGAAAGTGCTTTATCAGGAATTCAGCTTGCATTTCGGCCAGGAGACGGGATTCCTCTTCGCGCTCACTCTCAGCAATCACATCGTAGCAGTCCCCAAAACACCAGTTGGAGTTGATCAGTACGGTTCCCCTGTTGCAGCGGGTGGCGAAGAGGCCGAAGACCGCGATATCGCGCACATGTTTACCGAATTGTTCCGGGTAGACGCCGTTTTCCAATGCTTCCCTGACAACACGAATATTTTTTCCACCCCCATGAGGCAGATGGAAGACTCCGTATTCCCTCCAGTTTCGTATCGTATCTTCAAGGGATGTCGGAATATCCTGTTCAGGAGAATAACTGTCGGGATTGTCTTCAAACCAGTCGATGATTTTGTCGATGTTGACATGTGCCATTCGGTTCAAAAGCGTCGATGCATCATTCTTCTGCTTGTATTCTCCGCCCGCCCGGCGGATGACGGCAAGGTCACCCGAAGCATCGACGAACTGCTTCGCCGTGACCGCGAAGGTCTGGTCTCGCGCCTGGAATACACCCGCTTTGATGATTTCGCCATCCATGAGAATATCGCATAGCACGCTGCCATACAGCGTACGCACATTCGATTCTCTCAGCATGGTAATCATGACCCGCTTAACTACCTCAGGCTCATTCGGAATCTGCGGCTGTGTTGGGCGCAGGTAATCTTTCATGGCGCCATCCCCGGCGACGAGACGGTCGATGAATTCCACGGGCAAGCCGGTCGTGACTTGTGTGCCGTCACGGGTCACGAAGTAATTGCTGATGCTGCACATCAATCCGCTTGTGGCGACACCGCCGGGGAAATGGTTTCTTTCCACAAGAACCGTATTCACCCCTGCACGCGCGGCCGAGACTGCCGCGGCGAATCCACTTGTCCCGGCTCCCACGACCAACACATCACAATCAAGGAGGACCGGGATCTGCCTGGCAGGAAGTTTCAGAGTTACATTCATGTCGATTGTTATAGTTCTACCGGGTTATATTCACTTCTGATAGTTTTAGTGTTCAGTGCTCTGGATTGGAAGTTAAGGCCCCGTCCAGGGCCGCCCTGGCGTAGGTGACGAAGTGGCCCTGAACATCCCGGGTGTAGGCCTCGAGAATAGCGCGGCCCTGCCCATTGATGTCGCCACAGTCGAAAAGCAACGCAGCCACGAGTACCTCTCTGAACTTCTGGTTGAGCGGTTCTCCTATCTCCGCGCGCACGGTAATTTCTAGTGGTGACTGTGGCTTGCGCGGACGGTAGTAATCCGCCGGGGTTGCGTGTCCGGCCATACCGGGCTTGTTAAGCAATTCCGCCAGTGGGACTGCCAACGAGGGATCGCGGTTGACGCGCAACGCCATGCAAATGGCTTTAACGTGAGACAAAGCGCTCCGGGCGTCAAGCAGCTTCAGTTTCCTGATCAATGCTGGCCGCGCCTTGGGAGAACGGGTGAAACCAAGCGCGATCACCAGCCGGTCGACTTCGGCGAATGTATAACCTGTTTCACGGGTCGAGCTCGTGTTATAGCCTTTTCCCCAGGTCTCGTTCTCTTCAACTGCTTCCAGCAGCGTCTGCAGGCCGGTGTCGTCGCCCATCACGCCAAGGATAAGGGCATAGTTGAGTTTCGCGCGCGATTCGTTCGCATTCGCATAAGCGGCCGCCAGCAAGGGAACGGACTGGCGCGGGTGGGACATCACTGCTGCCAGCGCCGAGAACGCCGGGCCATAGCTGTCACGTTTCTGGTTGATCTCGATCGTGAGATCCTTCAATTCCACTACAGCCTCTTTGAGCAGCTGCATGCTGAGGGGATACGAGTCGGTGTCGGTTAGCACGCGTTTTTCTACGATACCTTTCTCAACCAGTTTCTTCTGCAGGGCCGTGACATCGACCGCGCGGACATATCCTCCGTTACCCGTCGCCATGGCCGCCGCGGTGCCTGCCGCATAGCCCTGGTTCTCCAGGTCCGCCTGCATGCGAATCAGCGTCATGGCGTCCCGGTCGGCGCCGGCGCCGAGGCCAGTTACCAGCAGGCCTTCGATCTCTTTGGGAAGGAGGCACCGGTAGGGCAGATCGCAGAAAAAGGCCGGTCCCTTCATGTCCTTCACCAGCAGCATGTCCGCGGTGGGGAATGCTCCGGCGTCGAAATTGCTCAGGTGATGACCGATTGTGTCCGGATAGGTGCGGGCATTGAGGATGTCGGTAGTCTTGAGGACGTAGTCGCTTACCACCCGCCGGCGCTCGCGCGTGTCAATCAACTGCCCGCTGTCGTAAAGATAGAGTCGTTCCGCCCGGCCGGTCAGCAGCAGATTCCAACGATCGAACAGGTCCGTATCGTCTGTCAAGGTGAAGGCAGTATTGGCGTACCTGGCGCCAAGGTTACGATGGGGGAGCCCCGCCACCTGCACGGAAAGGTCACCCCGCTTTGAGATGCTGTACTGCGTTTCCGCGCCGGCGGCGGCCGCGATGTCAGCGTTGCCGGTGCTGTCGATAACCGTCTTTGCCAGAACGACGCCGCGCCCAAACGGCCCGGCCACCACCACCCCGGCCGTCTTGTGATCGTCCATGATCGCGCCGCAACCGAAACAGTTGAACCAGATTTCGCCGCCGGCCTTCAGGATCTCACGCCGCAGCCATTCAGCCTTCACCGCTACGACCCAGTCGGACCCAACTTTCTCGCCGACTTCCCGCGCATAGCCTCTGCGCAGAGTCTTTTCCGCAAAGCCGGCGCCACTTTCTGCCGGGCTCACGTATCCCGGCCTCAGCTCCTTCTGCCCGCCGCTGCCGTAGCCGTACCAGTACCGGCTGATCATCCCTGCCGTACCTACGCCGCCTAGTTCATCCAGGTACTCGATGACCAGCGTTCTGGCTCCGTTGCGGGCGGCAGCCAGCGCGGCTGGAGAACCGGAAGTGCCCCCGCCCACAACCACAACATCGTAATCGCCCAGCACCGGCAGAGCATGCGCGCTCAAGGTGATGTGCGGCCGGTCACGGAATCGAACATCAGTCTGGCTTTCCCTGACCGACAGGTGACCCTGCGTTGTACTGCTGCTGGCGACATCAATCCGGCCGCGATCGGTGACATTGCTCGCCTCGGTGGCCGCCGCCTCTCCGAGCCGCCGCCCGATGACCGCCCACAGAGGCGGGCGTAGAGCCGCCGCCATCTGCTCGCGGGACAGACCAGCATAGGCGCTTAGCACGTACCACGACTTCAGGTTCGCGGGACGGAAAAGACCCAAAGCGACCCGGTCCGCACCCGGCCACGTCTTCGCCGGCGTTTCGGCCGATATGACGGCATCCTCTGGAATGTAAAACAGGCGTTCCGAGTAGTCCACGACTCCGTTCGTGAAGGTCAGGGAACGGGCTTCATGGAACACTCTGTTCAGGGATCTGAACCCGGCATCCGGCAGTTCCATGTTCAGAATGTACTCATAGACAGGAAACGCCTTCGGCTTGTCCCTCCATGGCTGATATGCCGAAATGTACGTGACAGGGAGTTTGCGGCACGCCGTGCCATCAGCCGGATCGCCGCCGACCACCACGTACTTGAAAACCTTGGTTCCAGTAGTGAACGGGTGGAATCCGGCGCCCGCGCAACGGGTGATTGCCGCCTGGTCCGTCGCATCGATGATTACTTTCGCGCGAATAATCTGGCGGCCGCTCCGGTTCACCATTACCACACCGGCCGGTGCGTTTCCTTTGACGGCAAACAGGACGTCAACCGCGTAACAACCGGTCAGGAACTGAACACCGGCATCCAGGAGCGCCTTGTCCAGAGCAGTCTTCACCTGCATGGGTGTCGCGACTGCGTTCGTGCTGAAAATTGCCCGGGTCAATGCTGTTTGAAGTTTCTCGCCCTGTTCGAGCCAGAGCCGCTGATTCGCGCACAGGTCATACCCCAGATACGGGCGATCTTCGATTAGCAGGACATTCGCACCGTGTTCCGCGGCCGCGCAGGCAGCCTCTACGCCGGCAAGCGAGCCGCCAACAACCAGCACATCCACGTCATAGGCCAGCGGCAATGTCGTCGCGGCTTCAACAACAATCGTGCTTTTATCTGGTACGGCACTGCGTCCTTTATATTGATTAGATATCACCGTACCCGCCATCAGCAGGGCGCATACTATGGTTAGTATTCTATCTGTTTTCATGGTGATTCCTTATCAGTCATTGCTTTTCCGTCAAGCTCACTCCTTCTTCCAGGCCGATGTCATTTCGAATACTTTGAGCGATTCAACCGTGAGAGAACCGTCTTCAGCGGTCAGAGAGATCGTGCCTAGATGCTTACCCATATCCTTGCGGCCGCTGGTCTTGTAGCAGGCGCCGCCGCCGCCGACCAGCTCGTACATGGGTCTGTCAACAAGCAGGCGTAATGGTACTGTGTCGTCCTTCATAGGCAGCGGCATTTCATCGAGCTTTTGAGCAGTGAAATCATAGGTGGCTGTGTTTTCGCCGAACCGCAGCACTGCTTTCGTGGCGGTTCCGCGCTTAAGGGTAACTATAATGTCGAAGAGTTGTCCGGTGGCGTCCAGCGTAAGTGACGGAACAGTTGCCGTCAGGCGCAGATTCTCGACTGTCTGGGGATCCGGCTTGCGGAGCTGTTCAAGTTCCTTGATCGGTGTGACGAACAACCGGATGCCGTCTTCCGTCGTGCGCAGCGTAAGGTTGGCCGGCACGGTGAAGGTTTGGTTGAACGGCATGTCGGGCATGTTAATCCGAGCCCAGCCGATTTGAACAACGCGGCCGTCGGGGGAGTGGCTGAAGCATTGTGAGGCATAGTAGGCGCCACAGTGGACGCGGTGTTTGCCCTCGTGTTCCGGCGTGAAGGTCTTGCCATCGAAGGTTCCAATGGCGTACTGAGCATCGGCAGCGTAAATCACCCATTTTTTATTCGCCGGATTGCCATCGACCGGCAATTCAAAAAGTTCCGGACATTCGTAGTATCCCGGGACATTGCTCTCACGGGTCCACTCGGTAAGGTTCGTGCTGCTATACATGGCAACATTCTTACCATGTTCCTCGTCATTGTCGAAAACGGCGATAACCCAGTGCTTGCCCGGCTCATACCAGATCAACTTCGGGTCGCGGCCCGAGTGCTTGATGACCGGGTTACCTTTATAGTAGGTAAAAGTTTTACCACCATCGGTAGAGTAAGCAAGTGATTCGCCGCAGCCGGTATCGGTGAACGCCAGGACGATGGTTTTTTCTTTGCCCGTTTGCCAGCCGGCGGTGTTGTTCACATCAACGTTTCCGCTGCCTGAGAAACAGCTTTTGACGGCCATCGAGGGATGGCGATTGTCGACAGTATCACCGAAAGGCCGCAACGCACGTTTTTGCTCGGTCCAATGGATCATGTCGGGGCTGGTCGCGTGACCCCAGTACATATTGGCCCAGCCGCGTCCGGCTGGGTTGCACTGCCAGAAGAAGTGGTAGGTGCCGTCATAGTAGCACATGCCGTTGGGATCGTTGTTCCAGCCACGCATCTGACTCATATGGAACTGGGGCCGCAGTGCTTCGTCGTACAGCGGCTGCAGGTGGGGAATGGTATCGCCGGACGTAATCATCGCGCGAATTTCCGGTGCGGCATCCGCGGCGACCATGGCGGTCTTGCCAACGTACTCTTCCATGTCGAGGTAGGTCCACCAGCTGACAGCGTTCGTATCGGAAGGGAAGTCGCAGTCGAGATTATGAACGAGCGAGTCATCGACGACAATTGTCATGCGGCCGCGTTTGCCCTTGTTCGAGACGGGAAAGACAATGTATTTTCCCGTAATCTTGATCTTCAAGGGATCCTTCAATTCAGGTGCTTCGTCGGCACGGACTGTTGCTGTGCCTGCACAAGCTAACAATACGAACAAGAGACAGACTGCACTTCGTAAAATAGTTTTCATGGGAACCTCTTTCTGATATGGTTATCGAAAATGAATACTAATCTGTGGTGAATCATTGTTTGCTGATTTCGGCCTGCTCCCCGGCTGTAAAAGTGCTTCCGGCAATCGGGCCGGGCTGGTAGACGGGCTCGAAGGAACTCGGCTTTGGGGCGATGTCCGGCAGGACCAGCACTTCGCCTCCGTCGGCGCTTTTCTCGATGCGCCCGCCGCTGCGCGCGACGGCCTGCCGCACCAGTTTTTTCGAAACCTCGATCAAGGTTGGAAAATCATACGGCGTATGGCTGAAAGTCTTTTCCGGAGCAAGTTCCGATACGAACCGCCCGGGCAGGTTCGAGAAACCGATCGTGGTAAACAAAATCCCGCCGGCGTTCGACGGATTGCAGTCCGAGTCCTGACCGCAGCGGGTCGATATAATGATTGTCCTGTCCGGATCGCCTTTTCCGTACAGCAGGCCCATAATGATATACGCCCCATTCAGTTTGGCGTCGATACTGAAAGCGTTCTCACCGCCCGACTTGCTGCACAAGCCGTGGGAGTACTCGGAGTTCTTGTGGTATTTGTCTTCACACCACTGCCAGGTTTTTTGCCAATCGTCGGGATTTTTTTCATACCAGGCAAGCATGTCGCGGACCATCCCGGCATACTGGCTTTGCGCGGGGATACAGCGCAGGCCCGCCTCGACGATCTTGACCATGTCGTTCTCGAAGAACGCTTCGGCATACATGCCGCCGACAAACTGCCCGGCGTACAATCCGTCGCCGTAGTTCATCAGCCGTCCGAATTTTTCTCCAAGGTCTATCACCAGTTGCGGCATGCCGGGCGCGATCAGACCGCTGTAGTCAGCTTCGATCTGATAGTCGATGTCATCGGCATGCTTGTTGAACTGCGGGTGGCCCGAGTCGGGCGGAGCGATGCCGCGCCGCAGGTTGTCGCGGCCGGCCCGGTTGGCATGCCACAGATTATAGCCGCTGTTAGCGAAGTCAATGCCCGCCTGGCGGATCGAACAGTCCAGCCCGTGTTTCTCAAGCGTTTGCAGGAACGTCATCTCAACATAGATGTCATCCTGCTGGAACTGGTTGACTTTTTCCGGCTGCCATTGGGGCATCTTATCTTCCGGGATGATGAGGCCCTTATAGCGAAACTCGGTCGGGCCGCCCCAGCCGACACCCGCCATCTGTCCCACCCAACCGGCTTTCATCTTATCGGCGTACTCGTCGAATGTCAGGCGCCGCTCCTGGCGTGCCGTCTGCGGTTCGTTCTTCGGGGAAAAGGCAGGCTGCTGGGCCTGTTGTTGCTTTGGCAGTATCGGGGCCAGCACCGGCCGAAAGCCGATGATGGCAAGCGGACGATCAGGGGGAAATCGATTGCGCGAGGCGGAGCGCATATATCGCAGGCGAACCGCGTCACTGTTGTCATCACCCTGCGGCCTGCCGGAGTTCCATGATCCGCCGCGGGCAACCTTCTGTTCGCCCTCAGCCGAACCAGCGGGATCCGTCAGGTCATTCGTGTCGTAGGATGTGTACCAGTCATGACACCACTCATAGACATTACCGTGCATATCGTAGAGACCCCACGCATTGGGAATGTAACGACCTTTGACTGGTTTGGTCCACTTCGTCTTTCCTACATCGGGACCCCAGCAGAAGGAGGTAAGGTTTTCTTCGACATTGAACGGTCCGCCGGTTCCCGCGCGACAGGCATACTCCCATTCAGCTTCCGTGGGCAGGCGGTAGACATAGCCTTCAGGCAAACGGCCGGCCTTGCGTTCTTTCCCGGTGAGGATTCGGCAGAACTCGACCGCCTTTGGCCAACTGACGCCGTCCATCGGGTTTTTGTCCGTCGGTCCCAGATAGGCGGACTCCGTGATGAATGGCCCGTTCTGATGTACCTCGGGTAGGCTGTGCCCAAACGCGGCCGCACGGATGAAAACCGGTTTGTAGTCAGGCGACATGACCGGCAGGTACTGGTCCTGGGTAATCTCAGTCTCGGCCATGTAGAACGGCTTTGAGATCGTCACCACGTGCTGAACCTCGTCTTCAGCGCGTGCCACCTCCTCCCGGGGACTACCCATGAGGAAACGCCCAGCCTCGATACGTATCATTGTGATGCCTGTCGAGTCTGGTATCTCAAAGGAATTTGTTTTCAACAGCGTGATGCCGTCATCCACTGCAAATGCGGCCTGAGCACTAAGCAGCACAAACGCTGCCAGGGTTGTTGTGTGAGTTTTCATAGAGTATTCCTGTCAACAATTATACGTCTGATTCGTCCGGTCAATCCTGTCATTCATCCTGATACCGGACAGCTTCACTTATACACATACGGTTTCGTTCTTTTCAGCCAGTTCTGCACGGTCGGCGACAATTCCTGGAACGGTATTTTTTCCCAATCAAGACGATCATCCCAGTCCACCTTCGTGTGCCATTTCGCCTGCTGGCTTGCAAATGCCGCATCGAATCTTTTTTCGTACTCGGTAATAAAAGGTAGTTTGCGGGCTCGTATCATCCGCTCTATCGCGTCATACTGCTGCCTTTCGGTCCAACCCATCGGGAGGGCGTTGAACTCATCCCAATTGTTGGCGACCGCCGCATCCTGTCGAGCTTTCCCGATCCGGGCTTCCATGGCCTTGATCTTCATCCCAATATCGCGCAAATCCTTTTCAACCACATTCCGGCATTCAATGACAGGATCAATCGCATCCATCTCGTTTTTGATAGCAACAAGGTCGGGGTGTTCCGGGATGAGGGTCCTTTCGATTTCTCTCCAGCGACGATCGATGACACCGTTTCTCTCCAACATTTTTGCCGCCTCGACATAGCGGGGATCAAGGCCGGCTTCCGCGGAAATGATGGCCCGCCCCAGCGCTTCCCTTTTCTCGCGCCGGTTTTGTATATCACGTGCCTTCTGGTCTGCATTAAAACGGTTTCTGATTTCGCGCAAATGTTGCTCGAATCCTTTGATCGTCTTCGCCACACGTTCATAACGATCGTGATCTTTCTGCTGGTCGAGTAACGAGAGTTCTTCCTCAGCGGCTCGCAGCTTCTCCTGAATCTTTTTGGCATCAGGATTCTTTTCGAGCAGTCCAGCCAGATATGCATCGTATGCCTTCCTCAATGCATCGATCTCCAGCTGGTTTGCCGCAAGCTCGGCGGCATGCTTCGCGCGCACCGTATCTTCGATCTCCTTCACGATACTGCTGGCAGCATTTCTTTTCTTGCTCAGTTCAGCGAGTTCAGGTTCATACTGCTTGCGGATCTCCATTTGGCGGGTATCGTAACGCTGTTTCAACTCGGTGAACCTGGCGAGCTTTTCCGGGGTTTCTGGACGGGAATCGAATTCGTCTTCAATGTCCTTTTTCCTGCGATCCCGCTCTGATGTCAATTCCAGCAGTTCCTTCTCAAGCCGATCGACTTCATCGGAGTGCTGAAGCTCCGATTTTCTCCTGGTGTTATGCTCATAGAAGTCCTTGTAGAACCGGTACAGTTCATCCTGATCGTATTCCGCCACGAGCTTCAACGCCTTGAGTTCGTAGTCGGCGTATTTCGTGGCGAAACGCCGGGGATAGTCCGGATTGATCCGGCGCGATGAAACCAGGGGCACCTCCGGTGTGCGGCTGAAGTCCTCATGCACAACGTGGAAGATGTGTACATAGTCGAGCGCTCCGCAATACGGATTCTTCCCGCCGCGGGCCGCGGCAATGAAGTTCCGTTTTTCGGCGCCGGCGGGATAGACATCCGCCGCGCGGAACCGTGATTCGGTCTCGGCAACTTTCTCGTTATTGAGCCATAGACGGATCGTCTTCCCATCGATTTCGACCCGGACGGTTTCCCATACACCTTTCGCAACAGGCGAGCGCGACGCGACCGTTTCGCTCTTGCCATTGGCGCGCACCTGTAACTCCGGCTTGCCTGATGCAGGCAGGACCAACTTGAAGCAATTGTCCTCGGACGTCCCGAAATCGAAGATCGTCTGGTCAGCGCCGCCCTTCCACTTGAGCGAGATATCCACCGTGATCTGGCCCAGATCCGCTACGGTCGCGGCGGCCTCCGCATACTGGTCTTTGCCGTTGAATGTCACCGCTCTGATGTCACCATCCTTCACGAATCCCGGCTGGCCGTAGAGTACGCCGTTGTAAAACACCAGTTCCTGCAGGTATGTGTCATCATTGCCGTGCTCCTGATAGTAGTCCTCCATGAGTACTGCTTCCTGCTGGTCGAACTCGTAATTTGCCTGCAGGCCGAGATCGAATCCATCAAATACAAACCGCCGTAACTCGGGACCCGAACGTTTGACCATGCCGGAGGCCATGATCTCAGCGTTGAATGGGACATTGGTATTGCCGGGATTGAATTCGATGGTGCAGTTCCGGTTGATGATGTTGCGCGAGACCCGCGCATAGCCTGACAACTCGACCGCACCGCACACAACAGCTTTGCCGTAAACTCTGGCGTTGTCCTTGACGACGACATCCTCCCCGCTGACGATCGCGTAGTCTTCGATGATCGCCCTGTCCAGTACGGTGGCGCCGTCGAGTACCATGCAGTCAGGACCTACATAGGCGGTCGGCGCCACCGTCGCCGAGTTAGCCACCCAGCCGCCGCCGTTCGGATGCCGTGATCCCTGCGCATTCTCCAGCAGCCAGTTCGCGCGGGGTGTGAGCAGAGCCGATACCATGAGCGTTCGCTCGGGAGGACGTCCTCCGTAAAGCCCTTCGGCCAGATGGGCTTTGATCGCATCCGGCGCCTTCTCACGAAGCAGCTCCAGACTGGCTTTCATTTTGGCATATTCAGGCGTGTCCGACGGATGGGGCCAGTCCATCGCCCCGCTACGCTGCCCTCCCGTGATCGCATTCTTCGCCCAACGCGGCCCGATCAGGTCCATGTTCTCGTTTACGCCGACAGGAGTATGCGGGCTTGCCGGCCGGCAACCCGAGAGTTGAACGTCGTAGGGATACTTGTACGCGTACGGAGAACCATACCATTTCCCGTCTTTCCCGGCGTTGGCCAGCGCGTACGGTGTGGCTGTCACCGTTAACCAGTAGCGCTTGTCACCTGGCCGGGTATCCATATTCATCAAGCCTTTGTTCCACAGGGGACTGTAGCGGCACCGGCCGTCTTTGTCGACGGCCACAATGCAGGCGCGCCAGTCGCTGTACGTGTCGGGATCGAAGTGGCCGCGGAAATCAATGCTGATCTTTTTCGCATCCGGTTCCGCCGTCAGGCGGACTATGTTCACCCCGAACGGCTCGGGCGCCTCGACCGGGTCACTGCGATAGAGCCCGGCCTTGCGATCCAGCGCAACGAGGCAGGCCCGGTCAGGCGCCGGAAACGTTGCCCGCAGTTCCGCTTCCAGCTCCCAATCGTATTCGGCAAAGCGGGCGCCCATCTGGCCGAAGAAATCACCCACACCCCTGATACCGTCCTTCCATATGCCCCGTTCCTGGCCTAATTTGGCAATCATATGCATAGGCGTGGCTACCCCGCTGCCCATCGAGTTCAGTGATGCAACCGCCGCGTATCCCCAGTTCGGGTCGTCTCCCATCATTGTCCAGCCGAGTCCGCCCGGATACCAACCGTGAAAAAGGTTCATGAATGGCCTCTGAATCTGGTGCTCGACTTTAGCGATCAACATCGGGTCGGCCAGCGGCTGATGTGAGTCGGTCTTCACTTCACCGCCGCCAAGGCTGGTGCTGCTGGGCGAGCCATGGGCCCATTCATGATATAAAGCCGGCCAGGATGCATCCTTGATTTCACAGGCGCCACGCCCGCCGCCCGCAAAACCCGGGATTACACCGAAACCGTCTTTGCGCGTGCCGGGAACCTTTACTATATATTTGCACCAGGTCGATTCTGGTTCATTCCAGTAATGTTTCCTCTGTCCCGCGTACTCGAGGTAGGCCCAGTAGTCCTCGAAATGGCGCACGGTCGCCTCGCGATATTGCCTGGCACGGTCCTTGTCATCTTCATTTACCCAGGCGCTGAATTCACCCAGGGGGCCCTGAGAGCCCGAAACGAAAACGAAAAAGTCACTCTCAAGCCGGAAGGTGCCTGGCGTATAGAGCTCGCATTGCGGCCACTCCCGGGCCAGACCCGGCCGCAAGTTTGCCGGCGGCGGCGCCTGCGTCGTGCGCAACCGGTCCATCTCCTTGCGGTACAAGTCGAGAATGTAATCCTGGTCCTCATCTATGAACGAGCCGCGTGTGAAACAGCGCTTGCGCCCGTCCTCCAGGCGCAGGACGATGGCCGGGCACATACCTTTACCGCACACGCGTTCTTCAATCGGAATTGCGAATGGATAGCCAACCGTGCTGCCGATCCC